>JAYSXU010000142.1:0-1956 GCA_043716965.1 Fimbriiglobus sp. | reverse complement strand
CGGCACCCGTGTCCAAGTCTTTGAAGTCGAAGGTAACCGCATTGTCGTGAAGGAAGTGTGAGCGGATGGAATGGTACCTGTCGCTGGCGTTTCTTCTGGCGGGCATCGGCTTGGTCTTTCTCGCTGCGGAGTTCTTCATCCCGTCGGGTGGCACCCTCGTTGTCATTGCGTTGGCTTGCTTCGCGGTCGCCGTCGGTTTGATTTTCCTCTACGGCGAACGGGAGGAAGCGATTGCGGCGGTCATCGCCTTAAGTGTCGGTGTTCCGATTACAGGTTCGATCCTTTTCTACGGTTGGCGAAGATTATCACTAAAGTCCGCGCTCGATTCGGATGTCCCCGATACAACACTAGCGTCCATCCCAGTCATTGCGGAGTTGGAGAATCTGCGGGGACTGGTTGGGCAAACGGTTTCCCCGATGCGACCCTCCGGTGTTGTCGAATTTGAAGGCCGTCGAATTGATGCGATGAGCGAGGGAATGATGATCCAAGCGAAAACCTGGGTTAAGTGCATCGACGTTAAAGCCGGTCGGGTCATCGTCCGCGAAGTGGAACCAAGCCGTCCCTTATCCGATCTGGAACTCGATCTGTTGAACTGACCGTTGCAACAGAATAGATCCCACCCTTAAACAGGAACAACCCGTGCCTCCGAAAACCGACCCGCAAGACATCATTTTCATCATCCTGGCCGCCATTGCCGCGTTGGTGTTCTTGGTGTTCCTGTTCGTGTTCTTCAGCTTCATCCGCCTGTGGATTCAAAGCCTGCTCACCGGCGCAAACATCAGCATCTTCAACTTGGTTGGGATGAAGCTTCGCAAAGTCAATTACGAAATGATCGTCAACCAAAAGATCGCCTTAGTCCAAGCCGGTGTCCGCGTGAGTACCGAAGATTTGGAATCGCACTTTCTGTCGGGTGGTAAAGTTCCGCGCACCGCTGCGGCAGTCATTGCGGCCCAAAAAGCCGGTCTCGACTTACCGTGGAAAACCGCTGCCGCCATCGACCTCGCCGGTCGAGATGTGCTGGAAGCGGTGCGAACTAGCGTGAACCCCAAGGTCATCGACTGTCCTGACCCGACCAAGGGCAAGCAGTTCCTGGATGCGGTTTGCCGTAACGGGATTCAATTGCTGGCCAAGGCCCGCGTGACGGTGCGAACCAAGCTTGAACGTCTCGTCGGCGGAGCCACCGAAGACACGATCATCGCCCGCGTCGGTGAAGGCATTGTGAAGGCAATCGGTTCAGCAGAAGATCACAAAGCGGTTCTCGCCAACCCTGGCATGATCTCGCAAACCGTGTTGCACAACGCCTTGGACGCCCAGACCGCGTTCGAGATTGTTTCGATCGACATCGCACACATCGAAGTCGGCGAAAACATCGGCGCGAAGTTGCAAGCCGACCAAGCCGCCGCCGACTTGCGGGTCGCCCAGGCCGACGCCGAAAAACGCCGTGCCGCAGCCGTGGCGCGCGAACAAGAGATGCAGGCTCTCGTGCAAGAGAACCGTGCCAAAGTCGTCGAAGCCGAAGCCCAGGTGCCAATGGCCATCGCCGAAGCGTTCCGCACCGGGCACCTCGGGGTCATGGATTATTACAACATGCGCAACCTGCAAGCCGATACCTCAATGCGGAACAACATCGCGGCAATGGGCGGCGGTCAAACCGATGGCACCGGCCGCAGCACCGGGGTCTAGTCCAGATTGTTAACCACGGAATACAAGGACGGCACGGAATTAAGCAGAACAATTTCTTCTTGTTTTCATTCCGTGCTGTCCGTGTTTTCCGTGGTTAAACTTATTCTTCTTCTTCGTCTTTAACCGTGACGTGTGCGATGCCCAACGGCTTAATCATCTTCATCTCGATTGTGGTCCTGTCTGCGGTCATCGGTGCGGTCACGCAATGGTTGAAAGCGCAGCAACAAGCCGAACAAGAACGGTTAGCCCAAACGCGCGCCGGCTCCCGTGCGG
>JAYSXU010000141.1:0-1956 GCA_043716965.1 Fimbriiglobus sp. | reverse complement strand
CACTTCAGGTTCGCACTCGGCTTGGCGATGTCGATGGCGTTGTGCGTGAAGTTCTCGCCGTAGACGGTGTCCCGCTTTGCCACGGCGCCCGCATCGAGCAAATTCACTCCCGGCAAATTCGCGGCTGGCTTCAGACCACACGCAGTTAGAATCGTCGGTGCCACGTCAATCGAGTGTGCCAACGCTTCACTCACGGCAGGTTTCACACGCCCCGGCCACCGCACGATGATCGGGGTTCGCAAGCCGCCGTCGTACTGCGACTGCTTCGATTTCGGCGCGTAACTGTTCGCCTTCGGGTCTTGAATCCAGCCGTTGTCGTGGAGGTAAGCCACGATCGTGTTCTCTTTCAATCCTTGCTTATCGAGGTGCCCGAGCAACTCGCCGATGGTTTCGTCGAACCATTCGCACATCGCCCAATACTTCGCCACGAACAGCGATTCGTGCTTCGCCTTGTACTTATCCAGTAACCGTTGCGGCGGGTTGTGCGGTTGATGCGGCATGATAGGGGCGTACCAGACGTAGAACGGCTTGCCGTCTGACTTGGCTTGGTCGATGAACGTGGTCACTTCCTTCAAGCCCTGCCGCCCGATCTTGAGGCCGTCGTCGCCGTGGCGCCCGCCTTTGGTCGGGTCACCGTGCGTCATGCCTTCGGTGAAGCCGCCACACCGACAGGCGTTGCCTTCCCACCACTTACCCGATTGATGGCTGACGTACCCGGCGGCACCCAGTCGCTTGGCGATGTTCGGCACCGTCTCAAACGCTGCCACCATCTTCGCCCGGTCCGCGAGGTACCGTTCGTCCTTCATCGCTTGCGCTTGGTTCAAACCGGCTGGCAACGGCGGGTCGTTCGACGTGATCGTGTGCTGATGAGGAAACAGCCCGGTAATCATCGACGCGAGACTGGCTCGACACAAGCTGTCTGGCACATACCCGCGACGATACACCAGCGATTCCGCTGCCAGTTGATCAAGGTGCGGCGTGCGCACGTGCGGATGGCCCATGAAGCCGTAGTCCGTGTACGCTTGATCGTCGCCGACGATCATGACCACGTTCGGCGGCGCCGCGTAGGCCGGGGCAGCGAACAGCACAAGCAGCAATGCGTAACGCATGAGAGAGGTTTCCTTCACCGAGTCGTTGACCAGCACGCCCCTATTTTGGTCATCGGTCTCGGCAAGTACAACGCCCATTCTCGCCACCCACCACTAGGCGTTGCAACAAGGCCCGAAATTGCGATCAACCGCACCACGACTGTCAGAAGCCTGCACAACGCCGCCGCCCGAACGGTTTACCAGACCCGATCAAGCCGAAGTTGATTCGCAGGATTTGCCAAAATCCAGCCGCACACCCAGCAGAAATGATGGCACATTGCCAAGGATGTTTGTAGAACCAATGATGACCGGGATTGGCGGAGCACTGTCGTGAGTTCTCGCTCCTGCCGATGACCTGTTTTTACTTAATTAAGGCGTGGGTTCATGATCGAATCAAAAGATGCTCGGGTGGTTGCCAATATCCTGTCCGGAATCGGCGACCCGATTCGGATCGTCGTGGTTCACTACCTCACAGCCGGACCGCATTATGTGGGTCAACTCGCAACGCTGGTGGGAATCCCCATCGTGAACATGTCCCACCACCTCGGGGTGATGCGGGCCGCCGGGATTGTTGAAAACACCAAAAACGGGCGGATGGTGATGTACTCGTTAAACCCCGCAATCTACACGACCCAGGATTCCCACGACGCCATCGGGGACATGAAAGCCGGGCAATGGAAGGTCACGATCGTGAAGCCGAACGCCGGCCCGGCACCGGCTAAGAAGCCAGCGGCCAAAGGAAAGTAACCACCCACCGGAACCGCACGATGAAACTACCTGCGAAGAAGGCCGCGAAATAAACGCAATGGCCTTCAAGCAAGCAATATTCACCACAGAGGGCACGGAGAGCCACAGAGAATGAATTTAA
>JAYSXU010000015.1:0-2242 GCA_043716965.1 Fimbriiglobus sp. | reverse complement strand
ATGGACCGCTTGAACGCCCTGGCGGAGCAATGGGCGCAGACGAATCACCTCGATCCCACAGCGATCCAAAGTCAGCTTTCCCGTCTGAGGTAGCCGTGGATTTTTCGTCCAAACCCGCATGGTTAGAATCCCCGGACTGGGTCTGGACCCACGCACGGCGCGTCGCACGAGTGCTGTTGTGGGTGCTGTGCCTCTTAGTGGCGGAAGCGAGATTGCACCATGCGCGGAGTGAATTTGGCACATACCCCACGACACCTGACGAAAAACGCCGCGCTGATGTTAACAACGGCCACGCAATGATCGACTTCGGTGGCCAGTGGTTGATGGGTCGGATGCTGGTCACCGGACACGGGCGAGAACTGTACCACCGCAACCAACAATGGCCGGTCGTGTGGCAAGCCTATCCGGTCGTGAATGAAGGCTCGTTGACACGCTTTGATTCGTTCCCAACTTGGCGTCGCCCGGTCAAATTTACCGAGATGGACGGCAAGCATGATGCGGAACTCTTGATGCAATGGGTCATGGGGACCGATGCGAAAGAGTGGCAGGATGTCGGCACAATTAGCACGCTGCCCTTCGCCACGAATGCGTTGATTTCCGAACCGTTCACCCAAACCGTGTTGATTGCGTTGGCGTGTGAACGGCTTCCGCCGCAAACTGTGGAAGTATTGAATCGTCCCGCGATTGGCGGACCACTTTATCCGCCGATTCATGCCTTCTTGTACGCGCCGTTGGCACACGGTAATAATCCGCAGGGGGCGTACCAGTTCATTCAATATCTTTCGGTGGCACTCACGTTTTTAGCCGGTTATGGTATCACATTGCTTTCACGCGGGCGTCTTTGGTGGTCCGCCGCAACATTGGGCATCCTGTTGTTTCCCGGCTATCGCAGTGGCCTTGATTTGGGCCAGAATCAAGTTATCACGCTGACGATTCTGGTGTGGGGTTGGGTGTGTAGTTCTCGTGGCCGTGACGGGTGGGCCGGAGCTATTTGGGGCTTGCTGGCGTTCAAACCCGTCTGGGCAATGGCGTTTTTGTTGGTGCCGTTAGTGATGCAACGTTGGAGATTTGTACTGGTGATGGCGGCGACCGGCGCAAGCATGATACTGATGACAATACCATTTGTTGGCATCCAACCGTGGTGGGATTGGTTGGCTGTCGGGAAGGAAGCGTCGGGTATCTATGACGTGAATCAAAATTGGATTGCGCTCAGTCGTGACCTGTCGGGCATTGTGCATCGCTACATGATCGACTTCAAAATTCCAGATACAGAACGGCACAACCGGACCGTCACAGTGATGAGTTGGGGACTAATTGCCGTAGTGTTTAGCTCCACGATTGGAATCTACTTGCGGTATGCCGAGCGACGAAACCGCGTCGGACTGGATGCGGGGTTTTTACTGTTGGGCGCTTACCTGTGCAGCTATCGGTTCATGTACTACGACGCGCTGCTGTCCCTCTTGCCGCTCGCAGTTCTACTAGCAAATCCGCGCTGGTTTGTGGGGTCGTCGTTCTCGCTCGGTATCACTTCATCCAACAGAAGTATGCAACATTGGTCAGGGTCATTCAATTCCGTGTTGATGACTTTGTTGTGTGCGTTGTATCTGCTGGAAAATTGTCTCATGCACCTTGCGATTGAAGGCACGTTGGCGATTGGTGTGATGGGTACGAACACCACAGTGATCGGCGGGATGCCGTCACAGGCACCAAAAGTCACAATCAACACCACCGTGTATCATCCGATTGATACTTACCTCTTGCTCATCATCTGGGCATGGTGCGGGATGCGATTATTATTCAGTGGTGATGTCGGAGAGGCGGTTCAGACGCCACGTAGTACGTCGAGCGCTAAGCCGATGTCCGGGGAACGCATCAACGATTCCCCCACTAAAACCGCGTGAACCCCAGCTTCAGCAAGACGGCGCAGATCCTGTGGCGTCCGAATCCCGCTTTCACTGACGATGGTGACATCAGCAGGAATTTTCCCAACCAGGTCCAACGTCTGTTCCAAACGCACGGTGAAATGTCGTAAGTCCCGGTTGTTGATCCCGACGAGTTTCGCGCCACTATCCAAAACACGCGACAACTCTTCCGGGTCGTGTAACTCCACCAATACAGTTAAACCAAGTTCAACGGCTTCTTGGTGTAACTCTGCCAGTCGATTGCCCGGTAAAATCTCCGCGATTAGTAGTGCCGCATCCGCCCCTGCGGCGCGTGCTTCTAAGAGTTGATAGCGATCCAG
>JAYSXU010000140.1:0-5753 GCA_043716965.1 Fimbriiglobus sp. | reverse complement strand
CGGCCTAGCACACGCCCACGATAAGAACCTCCTGCACCTCGACATTAAGCCCGCGAACGTCTTGTTTGCGGACGACGGCCAACCCCTGCTGCTCGACTTCAACTTGGCCTACGACTTGACCGGCACGAAGCGCGAACGGGCGGGGGGAACGCTCCCGTACATGGCGCCCGAGCAACTCGAAGACTTCCGCGACGGCGGCAGCGACACCCGCCTCGATCAGCGGACCGACTTGTTTGCGATGGGTGTGATCTTCTTCGAGATACTGACGGGGACAAACCCCTACCCGTTGCGGACGGGCCGGCCCGATTTAACCCTGTTGGCACTGGACCGGCGTCGAATTGTCCCCCAGGTTCGGGCGTTGAACGCCAGCGTGACGCCGGCGGTTGAAGCCGTCGTTCAAAAGCTCCTCCACCCGGACCCCGCGCGGCGGTACCAATCGGCCCAAGAATTAGGGACCGACCTCGAATGCCACCGGCTGAACCTGCCGCTCAAGTTCGCGGCGAACCCCTCCGTACGGGAATGGGTAACGAAGTGGCGCCGCCGGAACCCCCATGCCTGGATTCCCTTACTCGTGATCGGGTTGATTCTGGTATCCAGCGGGTTCGGGTACACCGCCATGCAGCACGGCCAGGCCCGCGCCCAGGCCGAGTCCGCCAACCAGTTTTATACCGTCACCAATTCCATGCAGAAGCTCCGCGTGGATTTGGTGTCGCGTGACGACGCCGTCACGCGACAAGCCGGTCGAGCCAAGGCCGAAGAAATGTTGGCGACCTACGGCTTGCCCCAGGACGACCAGTGGCAGCACGGGCCGATGGTTCAAGCCCTCCGCGAGTCCGAACGCGCCAGCCTCCGGGTTCACTTCGGCGAATTGGGGTTGCTTCTGGCTCACGCGGAATGGCTCGAACGGCACGGGAAATCGCACGACGAATGTGTCGCAGTCGCGGACCGCGGCTTGCAATGGAATCGCATGGCGGAACACTGCTTGACGACCGAAGGCAGTCCGGCGGTTTTGTACGAGCAACGGCAGACGTTGCTGACGCTCGGCGGGCAGGACGTCTCGTACTCCCAACAGGCGTTGCCCGGCGTTCACAACTCGCCGTTCGACCACTACTTCCAAGCGATTTATTTGATGTCGTCCAACCGGTTTCGTGAGGCCATTCCGCGACTGGAACAGTTACTTCAAATCGAGCCGAGCCACTACGCCGGCCAGTTCGCACTGGCGCTCTGTTGGATGGAACTCGCGGACTATGCGCGGGCGTCCGAACGGTTTCAGATTGCGAAGGCACTCGGCGGCAACGACCCACGCCCCAGCCACAACCGCGGAATGATCGCCCTGCTGCGGCACGACTTACGGCAAGCCAACGACGAATTCGCCAGCGCCTTGCAACGCGACCCGAGCCACGCCGAGACCTACAAAAATCGGGCACTGGTCCGGGCCATGCAAAAAGACCCACGGGGCGCCATTGACGACCTCACCAAAGCGTTGGCCTGCGGGGCGAGTCCGGTCCAGGTGTACTACATCCGGGCCGAGATGTACGACGCCATCGCAGACCCCGTCGCGGCCGAAAAGGATCTGACCGCGGCGAAAAATAGTGACCTGAAAACCGCACAAGATTACGTGGTTCGCGGCAACTCGCGGGTCAAACACGACGTGAAAGGCGCCCTGGCCGACTACGTCGTGGCGTCGGAACTGAACCCGAATTATCTCTCCGCGTGGCAGAACCAAGCTCACATGTACGGCGACCATTTGAAACAACCGGCCAAGGCGTTGGAGTCACAAAACAAAGCCGTGGATTGTTCGCCCGACTTCGCACTCGCTCGGTCCGGTCGCGCTGTTTTACTGGCGCGGCTCGGCCGCCGCGAAGAGGCCCACCACGACGCGCAGAAAGCAACCCTACTTTCAAACGACCCGATGGTGACGTACCAAGCGGCCTGCACTTACGCCTTAACGTCCGAGAAAACACCAGCCGATCGGCCCATCGCCATCGAGTTCTTACGCAAAAGTCTCCGCGACGGTTTTGACGACTTCGAGGGAATGAAACTGGACCCGGACATTGACGCCATCCGGAACGTGCCGGAGTGCAAAACCATGATCGACGCGGCCAAGAAACTCCACAAGTAATCGAACCATTTGATTTTGCAATGGACCGCAGTGCAGGCTGCGGTGGTGACCCGCGTCTGAAAAATCGTGGCGTGATACTTTTGGCTCACAGTCTAAGATACTGGCTGTGAGCCGTTGCCATTTTTGCCGTGTTCGGGCCGGAAGTATCGCGTGTGGACGATCACGACGCATTGTGCCGAACGATCGTGGCGCATCCCGAGGATGACTTGCCGCGACTCGTCTACGCCGATTGGATTGAGGAACACGGCGAAACGGATCGCGCCGGGTTCATTCGGGATCAAATCGAATTCGCCCGCCATCAACCGTGGGAACCGTATGCGGCGCGGTGCCGGAATGCACGCCCCAACGCCATCACCGGCCTACCGTGGCGTGCATCGCTTCCCAAGATCGAACCGCGCTTTTGGGAATGGAACCCGAAAACGCCGTTTCACCGTGGGTTCGGGTGGTCGCTGATTGTCCGCGACTTAATGGCGTTCCTTTCCGAAGCCGAGCGATTGTTCGCGGAAGCGCCGATCGGTCAACTCTATTTGCCCACATCAACACTCGACCAGTGGATCCGGTTCGCGGAACAGCCGTGGTTACCGCGTGTGAAGTCGATTCACTTCTACGGCGTCACAACGCCCATCGAACCGCTGCGGGTGCTGTGTGCGACATCGGCTGCGACAGGGCTGGAAGAACTGGTACTGGAGAAGGCCAGCGGCCCGGCAATCCCGGTGTTGTTGGAGGATTTGTTTCAATCACCACTTGGGCGGCAAATCAAAAAGCTCGTGCTCCACGCGGGCGGGGATCGAGAATCAGAATGGGTCGCGCCATTTCGCACGCTCGACCACACCCATCAGTTACAAGAATTGTGCCTTATCACGATGAACGTATCGGAACCCGCACTTCGGTTGTTAACGCAGTGCCCGATCTTGTCACAACTTACGCGGTTTAAGTTGAAACGGAACCCGCTCTTCGACTCCGGCGTCGTGGAACTCGCGCTCTGTGGTGTGTTGCAAAACGTGACGAGGCTCAGTTTGGTGGACTGTCTCGCGTCACCCGATTCTGCCAATGTCGTTGTTCAATCGCCCTATTTCGGTGCCGTTCGTCAACTCGATTTGAGCCGGAACCGACTGGATAACGAACTCAACCACGACACGCGCCGTGTCTTACCTCATTGGTCTCACTCGAAATTGAAAAGCTTGGAATCGGTGCGGCTCCGGGGAACACGGTTCGATGACGCCGGGGTTTCCGAACTTGTGAAGGCACCATTCTGGTCGAACTTGGTCGAACTCGATCTGCGCGACAACCCGTTGACCGACGGTGCCGCACGGCACTTGTTAGGCGCGCCGCCCCCAGCGAATCTCACGGCATTGCTGTTAAATCAGACGCTAATTTCGGCGGACATGGTACAGGCTCTTCAACAACACTTCGGCGCTGACGTGGTCTTGAGAAAAGCCTCAGACGAGGGCAACTCGTCTGAGGCAGGGTTCAGCGCGACGGGGGCGATTCGTTAGTTCTCAATTCGTTGAAGTCTGTCAATCCAGGTTGATCTTCAGACCCGAGACCGATCCGGTAATCTCGACCGTGTGCTTGGAAGTGGCGGGGCTGTACTTCTCGCGCATCGCTTTGATTTCGGGGTCGGTCTGGGGGACAGGCACACCGGGCACTTGTTGTTCCATCGCGTTCATTGGCTCAACAGATACAGTGTGTTTGCCGCGTTCAGCGCCTTTGGTGTCCTGGCTGTAGCCGAGGGTGAAATTCCCTTGCCCATCGGTCGTGCCGATGCTGGGTCGCCCTTTTTCCGGTACGAAGTTGACAATGTGATTCGCAAGGGGCTTGTTCTTGTAGCTGATTGTCCCCGACACGCTCACCACATCGGAGTTCCCGCACCCAATTAGCGTCGCAGACAAAATACCCAACATCGGGATCAGAGCTGTCATCCGTCGAAATTTCATGGTCTTGACCCTTGAGAGAAGGAAGGCACCCGCTGGAAATGAACAAGCGGGTGCAATGGTGTCAGTCTTGACGAACCGTTACGGCTCCACGAGCACCTCGCCACCGTTGCGAGTCCCCATGTTCATATAGGTTTGGAGGGTGATGCTTTCCCGAATAAAGGACAGGTGGCCGTCTACGAAAGCGACATTGCAACCGCCGGTGTGGAAACTCGTGGCCGCCCGACTGTTAGAATTGATCGCCACTTCAATACCGATGATCGAGTCGCCACGGCGGAAGTTAATCGGCTGGGAACCCGTCATCAGGCCTTGCGACTGGTGGTGGACCCAGAAGAACTGGTTGCAGCCGGCACCCCAGCCGCACCAACTTTGGGTGGCAAAGTTCGACTTTTCACCAAAATACATGGTGTTGCTCGTGCCGTCAGTCACGTCCGTCATCTTGACCGCGCTATTCACCCACCCCATACCATTATAGGCCGGCGTGCCGCTGCGCTCGGGGCAGCAGGTCTCGCCGAAACCGGCGCGATTGGAGTCGTAGTACATTGCGTAGTCTTTGTTGGTGTTCTGTAGTCCGTACTGTCCGCGCTGCGAAGACGGGCAATAAAACACCTTCGGCATGAGTTGCGACGCGATAAAATTCGGATTGGGTTGGCCGGCTGCGGTGAGGCCGCCGACAACACCGCCTGGAACAAGCTGATTGGCATTCGGGAAACGATCTTTGTGACCAGACGCCGACCCGACTGTGTGGCTACCACCAAAACTGCCCACGGATTCTGGCACGTTCAATGCGCCCGCGGGCACCGTGAAATCCATGGAACGAAACAGGTTGTCGCCTTCGATGTACTGGAGAATTCGTGAGGGCCAACCGAACGTACCCCACGGGCAGCAGGTGTTTTGGGGGTCCGCCCAGGGAGTCTTCCACGGACTACTGGGAACTGTGGTAGTACCACCACTCCAAGACCCCGGAGGGGCGTAGACACCCGGAGGGAACGCTTGGTTGGCATCGTGATAATTGTGAGCCGCCAGAACGATCTGTTTGAGATTGTTCTGGCACGTCGCGCGGGCCGCAGCCTCGCGGACTTTTTGCACGGCGGGTAACAGCAGCCCGATTAGGATTGCGATGATCGCAATCACGACCAGCAGTTCGATCAGCGTGAACGCCGACCGACGGAGAGAGAGAGTTCGCACAGCAGCCTCCTAAGGATGGGCCAAAATGGGAGAGACGAGTCGCCGATGTGACAACGGCATCAGCGTTCCGACAGGTTTATCACCACTGGCGGCGCGACGCAATCATAAAGTTTTCACATTGCCGTCATTAATCGGAACTTTGCCAGTCCGTGTCGTGTCGCGGGGGCGACTACTTCACCAGTTCGGGCAGGTACTTCACGGGGATCGTGCCGTGGCTCAGGACGTTTTCGTGGTACTTGCCGAGGTCGAACTTGTCGCCCTGTTTGCGTTGAACGTCTTGCCGCAGGCGGTAGAACGCGGTGCGGCCCGTGAAGTACGTGGAGAGTTGGCAGGAGCTTTGTTTGGCGCGCTGAATTTTGCCGACGGCTTCCCCTTCGGTTTGGAACCCGCGATCCATCAGCAACCGCAACGCTTCCTCGTCGGTCATGTTCGCGCAGTGCATCTTGTTGTCCAGAATCGCGTTCAGCACGGCCCGGATGTAGAACTTGAGTTGGTGCAACCGCAGCGAC
>JAYSXU010000139.1:0-1960 GCA_043716965.1 Fimbriiglobus sp. | reverse complement strand
ACCCACCGCCCGCCGCGAATCGGCCCAGGGGTTCATCGTCTTCCCGGAAGACGGCTCCGAACCAATCGAATTGCCCTATCCCGATGGTCGCTCGGGTGTTACATGCGAACACCATGTCCTCATTGGTTGGCTCCGGAACGTGGCGGGTACTGTTCCAGGACTGGAAATTCGCACGGGCGTCCAAGTCACGCACATCGACGAACAGACCTTGCATTTTGCACAGGATCAGTAGATGGCGCCTACAATCGTCGGTGCCGATGGACGTGGCTCCGTGGCTCGTCGCAGCCTCGGGTTAGCCGACAAACGGGAAGCCGTGTCAATGATGGCCAGCGTCCGACTGACCGGCGTTCGCTTGCCCTTTGAAGGGTTCGGCCACGTCTGCCTGGGTGCCCCAGGGCCGGTCGTCATCACCCGAATCGCCCCGGACGCCGTCCGCGTTTGCCTGGATATCCCCTCGACGGGGGTCGCCGATTTCCGCAAGCCACAATCGTTGATCCAGCATTACGAATCGGCCATGCCCGCGAGCTTGCAGGCCGCATTTCGAACCGCACTGAGCACGAACAAAATCGAATGGGCCGCCAATCAACGTCGCTCTCGACGCCACTTTGGCCGGCCGGGATTGGCGTTAGTTGGGGACGCCGCCGGGCATTGCCATCCGCTGACCGCCACGGGGATGACCACCGGCTTCCTGGATGCGGAGCAATTGGCGAAGTGCCAAAGTTTCAAACAGTACCGCAAGCATCGGCAAGCCCGGAGCTTGGGGCCAGAACTGTTGGTCGAGGGACTGTACCGGCTGTTCACCCGCACCGACCCGGCCAGCCGAGCATTGCGGCAATCCGTGTACACCACGTGGCGTCGGAACGCCCGCGAATGCACCCGCACCATGCGGTTGCTCTCCGGAGACGACGTCGGGTTACTATCCTTCGTCCGGTCGTTCCTCATGGCCGTCGGAGGGGCCACCACACTGCGGGGCAGTGCGGGTCTCGCGTCGTGGTTCGGCTGGCTCGGCAAATCGGTGCTACCCCGAGTGGCCCGACGCGGAGTTTCGTTCTTGTGAAGGCCCTGCTCGCGCTGCAACAGCCATCCGGTTGCTGGGACGGCGAGATGGTCTGGTGCACGGTCATCCTGTCGCAGACCGTGATTGTTCGCCACATCGTCGGTTCGCCATTCGATGCTAATGATCGAAACGAAGCACTTCGCTATTTTGAATCGACACGCACCGCCGACGGAGTTTGGGGCCTGCACCCGGAAGCCACGGGATCGGTCTTCGTCACAACATTGGCCTATATCGCCCACCGATTACTGGGCGTTAGCGTGGAAGCCGAAGTGCTGGTGCAAGCTCGCCACTGGCTTCAGCGCCAACCCGGTAAGGTCGTGGCTATACCCTCGTGGGGCAAGTTTTGGTTGGCGATGCTCGGCCTTTACCACTGGAACGGCGTCAACCCGATCCCCCCGGAAGCGTTCTTCCTGCCGAGATGGTTGCCATTCCACCCGCGCCGGTGGTATTGCCACACTCGTGCCATCTACCTGGCCATGGCGTACTTGTTCGGACAACGTTACCGTGTCGATCTCGGCTCAATCCGCGGGGAGTTGTTGCAGCGGGAACTCTTCGACGATTCGACCATCGAATTCGCCAAGCACCGCCACGACATTTCGCCAACCGATTTATTTGTCCGACCGCCGTGGATCGTCCGCCGGACCTACGACCTGCTGACTGTGTACGAACGCTCGAAAGCACAGCCTCTTCGCCGTCGCGCAATGGCGAAATGCCTGAATGAGATCGTGTATGAACAGCGGGTGTCTCATTGTCAAGGATTGTCTCCAGTCAGCGGGTTGTTGAACACGTTGGCACTGTTTGCAGCCGATCATCCCGAGTGGCCAGCGAGTCTTGCAGGCATCGAAGCCTGGCGTTGGCAAGATGCCACCGGCTTGCGTTACGTCGGTGCCCGTTCGCAAACCT
>JAYSXU010000138.1:0-1963 GCA_043716965.1 Fimbriiglobus sp. | reverse complement strand
AGAAGGGCTTCAAAATGGCGGAGCAGGTGGACAACGAGGGCCGCTCGATTGTCCTGACCACGACCCGCGAACATGCCGAATTGAAACAAGAACAAATTCACGCCTACGGCCCCGACCCCACGATCGCACGGTGTGCGGGTTCGATGACGGCAGTCATCGAACCCGCCGAGTGATTGATTGGCGGGTACTCGCCACGATCTTGACCTTGATGCCTATGGGTCGAGCGTAGCGGCACCCCAGGCGAGTGGCTGGCCCTACTTCGGACTCTCGGCTTTCACTGGCACGAAGAAGGCGGCACGCACCGGGGCAGGCATCTTGCTGTTGGCGCCCTTGACCGACTTCCAGATGACTTCGTTGAACAACAAATCGTCCGCCATGTCTTCCTTCGTCAGGTCGAATTCGGCAGACCGTTTGGCACCCCACGCGGTCGCCAAGTTCTTTTTGTTGATGTCGTACAGCGGCACTTCGTGCTTGTAGGGTAACGGATCCGGCGTGGCCTGGAACGAGTGGTACATCGGTCTCGCAGCCGCATCGAACTGGCTCATCGGCTTCAGTCCCAAAATCAACTCCATCGTCCGCAACATGCTCGTGGTCGAGTACAGTGTCGAATCCACGAACTTTTTCTTGTTGTACGGCGACACCACGAGAGCCACGACGCGGTGAGCATCGACGTGATCGGGGCCGTTCTGGGCATCGTCTTCGATCACGAAAATAGCGGTTTCCTTCCAGAACTTCGACTTGCTGATCCCTTCGACCAGTTGGCCAAGTGCGAGATCGTTGTCCGCAACTTGGGCGCTGGGCGTTGGCTTGCCGACGCGGGTGCCGGAGGTGTGGTCGTTGGGCAAGCGCACAATTTGTAGCCGTGGCATTTCGCCGATTTGCTCGAACCGTTTCACTTCGCTCAGAAACCGTTCGGTCCGTTTCACATCCGGGTAGTCGAGATCGTACCCCCGGAACTCCGGGTCGAAGTGGCCTTCGAGAGTCTTCACAGCCGCTTTGCCAGGGTTGAACGTACCGTCCGGTTTCATCGTGCCGTTGGTGACCCATTCGCCGTAGCTGCGGTACGTCACATTCGCTTCCTTCGCACGATCCCACAGGTAGCCACCGGCTGGTCTCGCGGCCAAGTCCAACGTCCCTTCGCTGGGGTAACCGAAGGTGCCCTTCGGGCTACCGCGATAGCTGAGCGGCCACATCTTTTCGACGAAATCGGTTGCGTAAGCGCCCATTGTCCACTCGTGGCCGTCCGCCGACACTTCGCCATCGACGTAGATGTTGTCTAACAACACGAACTCGTCGGCGAGCTTGTGGTGGTTCGGTGTGACGGATTCCGGGAACAGACAGAGACTCGGTTCGCCGTTCCCCTTCGGCGTTTTGCGGGCGGCCATGTCGCCGAAAACTTGGTCGTAGGTGCGGTTCTCTTTAACGATGTAGATGACGTACTTGATCGGTGATTTCTCACCCAGCTTACGGGGGATCGGATTGTCTGCGGCAATGCCGTCACTGCGTACCGCACTGTCTTTCATCAGCGGGCTGCATTCGTAGGCGGTCTTGGAGTATTTCGCCATCGCGTCTGGCGTCGGAACTGGGATGGTCGAAATCGTCCCCTTGAACAGCGAGCCGATGTATTCGAGCGTGCTACCCGGCAGGTTAGGGTTGGAACCGTAGTTGTTCGGCTTGGAGCTAAGGCCCTTCCCGTTCGCCACGTAAATCGTTTTGTCCAGCTTGTTGAACCGGACCGACGTGGGATACCACCCGGTCGGGATGAAGCCCAACGGCTTCGCGGCTTTCGCATCCGTGACGTTGAACACGGCCAAGTTGTTCGCGTCCGCATTGGCTACGAACAACATCTGGCCGTCGGGCGTGATGGCCAGACTATTCGGCGTGTTGCCGTTGGGCGCAAGTGGGTAGAGTGCGGCGTTGATGGTTTGTAATGGATCACCCGTTGCTGGGTCGATGACCGTCA
>JAYSXU010000137.1:0-1965 GCA_043716965.1 Fimbriiglobus sp. | reverse complement strand
ATGGTGTTGGGCCTGATCGTGTTCTTGGTTCTCGTTCCGGCACCGATTCGGGGGTTCGAGCGGAACTTGACGGACTTGCAAACGTGGTTTGAAGGCATGTTCCTGCGGCACGGTGACGACGGGTTCAGCCAACGCCCGGAACAGGCACTGGGGTGGAAGAACCAATCGCTGCTCGCCGTGGGTCACCGTTTTCTGCGGCCTGTGGACGCGGACGGCGATGCGGTGGAACTCGGGCCGCCCGTTCGCGTCAACGTGTTGAATTTGGACTTCAAGCAAGTGACCGTTGTCATCGCCGGAATCGCGGCACTCATTGGCCTCGCGTATCTCGTTGCCATGCCGTCGATGCGTCGGCGTACCCCCGACTCCGACACCGCCGAGACCGCAATTCTGATCTCGCTGATGATTATCGCCTCGCCGATTGCGTACACCTACTATTTCGTCTGGCTACTCTACCCCGTCACGCTGTTGATTCACCACGGCATGACGGGACCGGATCGCACGGTCCGTTGGGTGAGTTGGGGCACGCTCACCCTAACAATGTTGCTTCTCGCAATCGGCACGCCGAACGATCGACCGCACGTGATCCAAGCGTGGGGCAATGCGTTCTGGGCGATCGTCGTGTTGGTGATCGGCCTGACTTGGTTGATGCGTCGAACCGCTTCCCGCGCCGCTTCCGAAGGTGACCTGGTTGAAGGACTACGCGCGTCGCCATAAGATTTCTTCGCACTCTGCCTCCCACCGTTCTGCGAAAGGTCTGTTGCGATGCGACACGTGCTGTCGGCTCTTGTGCAAAATCAACCGGGTGTTCTGGCCCATATCTCGGGGATGTTGGCGTCGCGGAATTTCAACATTGATAGCCTCGCCGTCGGGGAAACCGAACACGCGGACAAGTCCCGCATGACCCTTGTGGTGCGAGGCGATGACTCGGTGATGGACCAAGTCCGCAAGCAACTCGACAAGATTATTACCGTGGTCGAGGTCTTCGACATCTCGTCGGAGAACTTCGTTGAACGGGATTTGATGCTCATCAAACTCCGATGCCCCGCCGACAAGCGCGCCGAAATCGCCCTACTCTCCGAGACGTTTCGCGGTCGAACGGTGGACATCCAAGCCGACAACGTGATGATCGAAATCAGCGGTTCGGAAGGGAAAGTCGAAGCGTTCATCAACCTGATGCGGCCCTACGGCATTCTGGAACTGGCTCGCACCGGCCGGATCGCGCTGGTGCGGGGCACGCCCAAGAAGAGGGACGACGAATGAGCCAGCCCAAAGAAATCGTCCTCCCGACGCGGCACCTCGACCCCAAGTTAATCGACCTGCTGAAGAGCCTCAAAACCGGCGACCGCATCAAGCTAACCCAAACCGTCCGCGTCGGCGGGAAGACGTGGCCGGCGGAAGCGATCGGCACGTTTCGTGGCGTGAACTACCTCTCGACCGGGATCACCACCGACCGCGTGGCGTCCGACGACATCGTGGTGCCGACCGTCCACTTCACCAAGGACAACGGGGAACTCACCAGCATCGCGCTGGATGAACACACGAAAATTGTGAAAGCGTGAGATTTGAGTTGGCAGGAAAGCCCACGAACGATCGTTCGTGGGCTTTGCACGCACTTATGCTGCACGCAGTTGCCCAACCTCACTCCCAAACACTTCCAGCATTTCAATCTCCCCGTTCACAAGCGGTCGTTGGTCATCACCGCGCGTGTTCATCGTTGGCTCGCCGATCATCACGATGCGTTCGCCGTTGACGCGGGGCAAGGCGCGCAACGATTCGCGGCCCCACAGCCAGTGGTCGCTGCCCCGGAAGCCCGGCAGCAACTTGGCATCGGGTTGCAGCGCGGACGGTTGGAAGAATTGCGACTCGGCAATTCGCGCATCGGAAGTACACTGTGACAGTAGTGTTTGAAACTGATCGACGGTCGCAATTCCCCGCACCAGCACGCGGTAACTGGTTTGATTTTCG
>JAYSXU010000136.1:0-1966 GCA_043716965.1 Fimbriiglobus sp. | reverse complement strand
AAGACCGCCTGCCACGCTCGGGCGGTTTTTAACCAGGCGACTGTCGTCGCCGGTTCGATGGGAGATTTTCCGTCCGTCGATCCGCCTGGGGTTCCCACGAATTTTCATTCGTGGGCGTTACGTGTTTATCCGTTCCTCCCAATCGAACGGGCCGATTAAACCGCGTTCCGGACGGTTGCGGACAGATTCCGCGAACACTGTTGGTTGATCCGCGTCCAGTTTCAGCGTAGCTTGTAGGAATTGGTTCTTATGCTAGCTCCGCGTTTCCCGTGGGGTAGCGACTCTCACCCCTTTCCCCCGATCCCATCATGAGCGAAATCGCCGACGCTGCGACCACAGCAACCCTAGTCGTTCGATTAGGCCTCACCGACGAGTTGACGGCCCGTGAGTGCCTGTTTGAACTCGCCAACGACAAAGGACCGGCGACGGATTACGTCCGGCTGTTGGAGCGGAAGGGCATCCTCACCCCCCTGCAAGGGCAGAAAGTGTTGAAGGGCGACCGCGACGGCTTTTTCCTGGGCGGGTACCGAATGCTGTACCGGATTGCGTCCGGCAGTTTCGGGCGGGTGTACCGGGGGGACGATCCTTCGACCGGGCAGCAGGTGGCGATCAAGGTCTTACGCCGTCGGCACACGGAAGACCCCAAACGAGTTGAACACTTTGAGCGGGAAGGCCGCATCGGGCGGACGATGGAGCACCCGAACATTGTGTCGATTTTGGCAGTCAGTAAGGACGACGCGACCGGGCAGTACTTCATCGTCATGGAGTTCGTCCAGGGCGGCAACCTCCGGGACATTTTGAACATCCGCAAGACGATCGAGACGGACGAGGCCCTGCGGATTATGCAGGAATGCACCGAGGGGTTGGCCTACGCTTGGTCGCGGGGGCTAACACACCGGGACATCAAGCCGTCGAACATCTTGTTGGGCACTGATACCGTGGCCAAACTGGTAGACTTCGGGCTGGCCGAGATTGCCCAAGGTTCCCGAATTTTCATGGACAAGGGGTTAACGCAGGACAAGGACGAAGACGCCCAGATGGACCGCACGGTTGACTACGCCGGGCTGGAGAAAGCGACCAACATCCAACCGGGCGACATTCGGAGCGACATCTACTTCCTGGGTCATGTGCTGTACGAGATGATCGCGGGGGAAGCGATTATGCCGCGCACGAAGGACCGCCATGCGGCGATGATGCGGCGGCGGTTCGAGGAAGTCGAAAGCAAGATGGCGATTCGCGGGCCGGAACTCGGCATCCATCCGGCCATCTTAAAGTTGTGCAGTAAAGCGTTTGCGTTTGATCCCACCCGCCGGTTCCAAACACCCGCCATGTTTCTGGAAGCGATCAAGGCCGTCCGCGCGGAACTTTCCGGGGAAGGCGAATCAACCCGCCGGGCGAGCGGCCCGTTGTCGATTTACATCGTGGAGAACAACCAGAAGTTGCAGGACGTGTTCCGCGACAAGCTCAAGAAAATGGGCTTCCGCGTGCTGATGACGACTGACGTGAGCAATGCGTTGAAACGGTACCAACAAACGCCGTTCCACGCGATTCTCATTGACGCCGGTACTGCGGGGAAAGACGGCGTGGACACCTTCCGCAAAGTGATCCGGGAAGCCGATGCGATGCACCTCGACATTACCGGCGTGCTAATCCTGAACGAAGATCAAGCGGCGTGGGTCGATCAAATCAAGGGCTTCACCGGCAGCAAAGCGTTCGTCCGCCCGGTCGGGATTAAACAACTCGCCCAACACCTGCGATCCTCGATCGCCGAACTCCACCATGATCAGACAGCCGACGAACACCACGAAGGCAACCACGAATAGCACGAATCGAACGAATCAGAAATTTGGATTACGAACTGCAACTCGTTGCTTCATTTCCGATTCGTTCGATTCGTGGTGAAAAGAGTGATCCAGTGTCACTTTGCGCCGGGGATTGGGCGGCCCATGCGGGTGAGGAGCGTTTT
>JAYSXU010000135.1:0-1967 GCA_043716965.1 Fimbriiglobus sp. | reverse complement strand
ATCAAAAGTGTGGCATCGGGCGGGAGCTAGTTCGGCAAACCCGCTTAAATCTCGGCTCGAATTGCAAGATTACACTGTTGGCGGCTCCGGCAGCGGTGGGGTACTACACCAAGATTGGCTTTGAGCAGCACCCGTCCGCGTGGATCCTTTACGAAACCCATCCGATTACGCCAGCACGTCCTGAATCGGCTTCCCGCGACTGATGGGCAGTGGGCGGCCCAGCGAATCGCGGATTTCGGATTCATGTGAAATGCCGAGTGCCTCGAACATGGTCGCGGCAAGATCTTCGGGGCTGGCCTGGCCTTGGGCGGGGTAGGCGCCGAGCTTGTCGCTCGACCCATAAACGTGGCCCGTTTTCACGCCGCCGCCTGCCAACACCGCGTTGTAACATTGTGGCCAGTGGTCTCGACCGCCGTTGCTGCTGATGCGTGGCGTGCGACCGAATTCACCCACCCAGACGACAAGTGTGGAATCGAGCAGCCCGCGTTCGTGTAAATCCAACACCAGCGCGGGCAACGTTTGATCCGTGAGCGGCAGTAGCTCGTTCAGCCGCGCGACGGGGTCTTCGCCGCGGAAGCCGTGGTAATCCCAGCCGTTGTTCACGCCGCCGATGGACCGGGCCAAGTAGACGTTGATGAACTTCGCCCCGGCTTCGACGAGTCTTCGCGCCAGCAGACACGACTGCCCGTAGGTCGTGCGGCCGTAGCGGTCGCGCGTTTCCGGCTTCTCCTTAGTCAAGTCGAACGCCACTTTGAACCGTGGTGAGGTCAGCATCGAAACCGCCTTCTGGTACGATTCGTCCATCCCTCGTGCCACGGCGGACTTCTCGATCAGGTCCGATTGTGCGTCGATGAGTTTCAAAATGTCCGTGCGGTTGCCGAGCCGGGCGGGGTTGATGCCTTCGGGCAAACTCAGTTCCGGCAAGCGGAAGTCCGGCAGGTTCGGGTCTTCGTTGATGAACAACGGGTTGTGGGACTTGCCCAAGAAACTGGCGTGCTGGCCGGGCGTGGTCGAACCGTCGGCCAGCACGTGCGGAAACGAAACGAACGTCGCCGACCCCTTCGGCCCCGGTGCGAGTTTGCTCACGATGCTGCCGTAAGCCGGGAACAGGTCACTGGAGTCGCGTAGCCGTTGGTCGTCGGTCGGCGGTGCCACCCCGGTCAGGCTGTAGTAGCCGGCGGAGTTGTGGTTCTTCATCATGGTGGTGTGGGCCATGCACCGGATGATGCACAGCTTGTCCATGATCTGCGCGATCTTCGGCAACTTCTCGCAAATCTGAATGCCGGGCACGTTCGTCGATGCCGGTTTGAACCACCCCCGCACCTTGTCCGGCGCGTCCGGCTTCATGTCAAACGTCTCGTGCTGCCCCGGCCCGCCCCACTGGTGCAAAAAGATCACCGACTTTACCCGCGCCTTCGGAGACGCCTTTTCCGTGGCCGCCAGCAACTGCGGAAACGTCAACCCGCCCAACAGCGCGCCACCACCCACACGAATCGCCGCACGGCGGGAGAGAGAGTTAAGCATGGGGATCACTCGAAAAAAGCTTTGGGCAGGTCGGTGGCATACTCTAATCTTGCCGGGGGATTCCAACAAGGAGATTTCCTCGTTATTATGTTACGGACGCCACACACGGGACCAGTCGCTGACATTCGTGGCTTGGTCAAATCAGAGATGTCGATGACACACACCGAAATCGCACTGACGGAACTTTATCTTGAAGACGAAACGGCGTGGCTGGATGCAATGGCCGATCTGCTCAAGGCGGGATCGTATGCGGAACTCGACCACGCCAACTTGCAGGAATTTCTCTCCGACATGGCCAATCGAGATCGCCTCGAGGTGGAAAGCCGACTCGTGGTCCTGCTGATGCACGTCTTGAAATGGGTCGCCCGACCCGACCACCGAACCCGCAGTTGGAAAAGTACCATCCTGGAACAACGCCAGGAATTGGCTCGCTTGGCCAGTCG
>JAYSXU010000134.1:0-1970 GCA_043716965.1 Fimbriiglobus sp. | reverse complement strand
AACGCCCGCCAACGGGTCATCGCTATTGCGAGTCGGGCAAACACGCCGGGGAAAAATGCGGCGACGAGTGCCAGTGGCCCCAGCAACACGAACGACGGAATGACGGCGAAGAGTGGGGGATGGGTGGGGAGTGGGGAGTGGAGAGTGGGGAGTGGAGAGTGAAGACACGCCTCCGGTGTGTCGCACTTTGTCTTGGCGACGGGGCCGTAGCCGGGCGGTTCCTTTTCGTTCCAGGCGGGGGGGGAGCGTTTGCCGGCTAGACACTCTTTGACCGTCTCCGTTAGCTCGGCAGTGGTGCCCGCGAACGTGCGGCGTAAGTAGGGTTCGCCGTGAAGAAACGCCCAGCGAATTTGCTCACCGTCTTTCGTCCCTTGCAGTTGCAACCAAGTCCCTTCCGTGAACGCAAAACAGGAGTAGCTCTCTTCGTTTTTACTGATGAACAGCACCAATTTGCGACCCGGTGCCAGCCGATCGAACATCGCCGGAACCTGCTTCAACTTCTGCGCTTCGCTATCGCCGGTCATGTTGATGCTGAGCTTTTCGACGGGCGATTTGGCCTTCAAGTTTTCGATGATCTTGAAGGTGGCGGACGGCTTGTCCGGTGCGGCTTTCTCGACCTCCGCTACCACGATAATCTGTTCCTGTGCCAGCACGTCTTTCAGTGGCAATGGCTTCTTGATGGCCGCGAAAACGAAACTATTGAACCCGAGGAGGATCAGCACCGTGGTCGGAAAAACCAACCGGAAGAGCAGACGCGGCATGGGACTCAATCTCCGAGTGAAACCAGTGGGCTGGCTCATCATACCGGACGATTTTGACTGCCGCGAGTGAGGCTGCTACGTGCGGCGGAATTGGCGGTCGAGTTCTTGGCGGCTGAACAACAGCGACGTGGGGCGGCCGTGCGGGCAGTGGGTCGAGTCTTCGGCCATTTGACGTAGCATCAGCAAGTGGGCAATTTCATCTTGAGTGAGTGGGTCGCCCGCTTTCACGGCGGCCTTGCACGCCATCGTAGCCAGCAGCTGATCGAGCAACACTTCCTTAACGGGCGGGCGGTCTTTGGTCACGAGGTAATCAATCACGGCTTGCAAAATCTCATGCGGTGCGCGCCGCTTCAACAGGGTCGGGTAGCTCGACAGTAGTACCGTGTTGCCGCCAAAGTCTTCGATCTCTAACCCCAACTCTGCCAGCGCTTCCTTGGCTTCCAACACCGCCACGGCTTGTTCGGCGGGCAGGTCGATCGGCTCGGGAATTAACAGGCGTTGCACTTCCAGTTTACCTTCTCGAATGCGCCGTCGCAGTTGCTCAAACAAAATCCGCTCGTGTAGCGCATGTTGGTCGATCACCAACATGCCGTCCGGCGTTTCAAGCACCAAGTACGCATCATGAACCTGCAACGCGGCGTCCATCGGCAGTGACGGCAACGCAAACGGCAACTCGGGGTTTACGGCAACGGGCTGCGATGTGCTTTCAACTTGTTCACGTTCCGGAATCTTCGCAGGTTCCGGGAAAGGCAGCACGTCTTGCCAGCTTTGCCGGATGGGCACGAAGTTTGTGTTCGGTGTTGCAACATGTAGTTGCGGTGAATCTCGTTCCCAGGGTGCAACCGTGTTTTCTGCTCGTTCGCGGCGAGGCGAAGTTTCGGGAATCATGTCGTGGTTCGATGGGAAATCGACGGTGGGGATTTTCAATTGCGGAACGAGGTTCTCACCGAGTAGCTGCGTTTTCACCACACCTCGGATTAGCGAATACAGCACGGAGTTTTCGCGGAACCGCACTTCGGATTTCGTCGGGTGGACGTTCACATCGACTTGATCCGGCGGCACCGTCAGGAACAAAAAGCCAATCGCATAGCGGCCCGTCATCAACAGGTTGCGGTAGGCTTCCTGAAAAGCATGGGACAAACTCCGATCCCGAAACCACCGACCGTTGATGAACAGGTATTGCAGCTTCGCGTTGCCGCGATCACACTT
>JAYSXU010000133.1:0-5801 GCA_043716965.1 Fimbriiglobus sp. | reverse complement strand
CCCGATCAGGCAATTTTCGAGCGTCGTCCCGGACCCGATGCGGCAGCCGTCGGCGATCACGACGCGGTTGAGCGTGGACCCGTTCATCTGGCTGGCGGGCAAGTTCCGCATCCGCGTGTAGATGAGGCCGTCCGGTTGGTAGAAGTCGAACGGCGGGTTCGGCTGCGCGAGGGCGAGATTGGCCTCGTGGTAGCTCTTGATCGTGCCCAAGTCCTCCCAGAAGCCGTCGAACAAGTGGGCGTGAATCTTCTTCTTGCCGACGTTGCGGGGGAACACTTCCTTGCCGAAGTCCGTGGCCAGCGGCTTCTCGTTCAACAGTTCAAACAGCACGTCCGTGTTGAACAGGTAAATCCCCATGTTGGCGAGGAAGTTCCGCCCGTTGGACGGGATGCCGCGTTCGTTGATCCACTCGGCGGGGGTGTAGTACGGCTTGCGTTCGGCCTCGGTCTTCGGCTTTTCGATAAACGAACTGACGCGCCCGCTGTCGTCCATCCGCAGCAACCCGAAGCCGCTGCACTGGTCTTCCTTTACCGGAATTGCTGCGATCGTAACGTCCGCTTTCGATTCGCGGTGGGTGCGGATGATCGACCGGTAGTCCATGCGGTAAAGTTGGTCGCCGGACAGGATCAGCACCTCGTCGGCACCTTCGTTTTTGATGTATAGGCTGTTCTGTCGCACGGCGTCAGCGGTCCCTTGGTACCAGTCGGACGCTTCATACGTCTGCATGGCCGCAAGGATTTCGACGAACCCACGGTTGAACATGTCGAACTTGTAGGTGTTCGCAATGTGCCGATGCAGGCTGACCGACAGGAACTGCGTCAGCACGTAAATCCGTTGCAGCCCGCTGTTGATGCAGTTTGAGATCGGGATGTCGATGAGCCGGTACTTCCCCGCCACCGGGACGGCGGGCTTGGCGCGGAGCTTGGTCAGCGGGAACAACCGCGTCCCTCGACCGCCGCCCAGAATCAGGCTCATGACCTGACGCTCTTTCGACATGGAAGGCCTCAATTTCATCGGGAGAGGTTGGCTGCACAATCAATGTTCGGATACTACCCGCCCGACGACAAACCCGGCAACGGGATTTTCACCAGTTGCTCGTAATAGTCGAAACCCGCGTGCCGGCAATGAAAGCAGCGGATCAAGACGGCTTGTAGGAAGAAACGCTTCCCACCCCACCCGTAGCCGGAAATTTTCTGGCTAGACCCACCAAACAAAATAGCCGTGCGCATAGCACGTTTATTGGATTTTCTTGGCGGCGAACGGCGCGGCGGGCGTGTCCGGGTGGGTTCCGGCCAGGGTCGGCGGGATGGTACCTTCCATCAAGGTAAATGACTCCGCCCGTGCGTCGGAGGCGTTCCACTTGATGGCAATTTTCCGCGCGGGGTCGATCGTGAACGCGCCCGAATTCTCGGTGGTGGTTAAGGGGCAACCGAGCACCTCCGGGCGGGTCTTCGTGGCGTACACGGTGCCGGCGCGGTAGAAATAGTAGTAGTAGGTCTCGTGAATGTCTTTGACTTCCCACCAGCCCGGCAGCCAGTCGGGGACGATGCCGATTTTCGCCGCCTCCCCGATCACTTCCCAGAACGTGACCGTCGGGCGCCCCCACACGTACCCCGCGTCCATGATCGCGCCGTCGGAGTGCGGGTGGCCGCTGGATTGAATAATGGTCGTCTTGTCCCACAACTCCGTGTGGTCGGCGGCGAACGTCAATATTCCTTGCCGGGGTTTCAAGCGGCCTTGGATTTTACCCGCCTCTTCCGTCGGGTTCGTTTTGACCGACTCGCCCTTTCCGTACCGTTCGGCCAAGTACTGCGAAAGTTCGTTCACCGCCCGAATGTGCCACTTTCCAGACCCTTTGGGCAACTCTTCATTCTCACGCCAGAAGCTACGCCTGGGAATTTCGTGCCCGGCCCCGCACGCATTTAACGCCTTACTGATCTGGAGGCAGCAAGACGTGTTCATATGATCGCCGGGTTTTTTATCTTTGTTCAACCCAGCAAGGTAATCCTTGATGTCCTGGGGGAGCTTCGAATGCACCGGGTAGTTTTTCAGCAAGGTGTCAAAATTCACTTCGATCTTTCCAGGTGTGGACATGGCTCTTTTCCCCTTGACATACTATTGAGAACGCCGGAATGGCTTCCTTGTACAACCCAGTTGGTCTAAGTGCTCGGCGAAACGGTCATCGTTTACAAGATTGAGATGAGTTCCGTGAGTCGCTTTCCGCGTGTCATGGGTTGTGTGAACATTCTGTAGCCGCGTCGAACGAAAATCAAGCGAATAGGGCGCACCAGCGCGTTCCACGATCACTCGGCGGCGTGTAGCTTTTGGCCGACTTGGCTCAGGATGGCGGCGGCGATTTGGTTGGGGTGGTAGCCGGCGGGGAGTTTGACGAAGTGCTTGCCGTGCTTGATGCAGAACTCGCGGACGTTTTGGTAGTCGTGGCAGATCCAGCGCGTGGCGATGATGACGACGGCCACGTTGGGCCGCGCGATCGGCGCTTCAAATAACGCCGTCGAAGAATGATCCGGGACGCTGACCCAGTTCAGTTCCCGCAAGTCGAAGGCCTGTTCAATCGCTTCTTTCCGCTCCGGCCTGACCAGCCCGCCAATGAATACGACATCGCGCCCGGTTAAGAGTTTGCGAACGACGCCGACATCCGGGCTGTAGGATCGCACGGAGGTGGTGACTTCCTCGGGGGCGGCTTTCGTTTCCAGGTAGCGGTCCACTTCGGCGAAGGCGCGGGCGGCGGCGGGTGACAGGGCCTCGTCCGGAACGGTCGTGGTGGCGGGGATGAGTATCTCGCGTAACTCAAGATTACTCGTGGGCACTTGCTTCTCTTGAATCAGTTCGTCGAGAATGCGGACGACGCCGGGCCAGTCGATGTCGCGGCCGGTCGGGTCGGCGGTCAGCGGTTTGAGCTTGTGGCGGAGATTTTTCAGGAGTTTCGCAATCTCTTTGTCCCCGGACGCCGGCTTGTCGGTTTTCTTGATCGCGTCGGTGATGCGACGCTGCAAATCCGGCCCGCCGTCCGGGTCCGCACGGTCCGAGCTTTTCAAGTAGCGGTTGATGTACAACCGCCGGGAGACGCCTTCCTCGCGGATCTGGACGAACAACGCAATCTGGTCGTACTCCTTCCGGTCGTAACCCGTTGCTTCGGTGGCCGCGAAAAGCACCGCCTGGGCTTCGGCGGCTAAATGCAGCACGTCCAAATTTCGTTCATACGTGGGGTCTGTCTCCTGTTCCCACCGCGACAACAGGTCTGCGGCACCGGCCACAGCCTCGTAAGCACCGGCAAGGTTGACCCAGACGGAACGCGGCAACGGCTTGAGATCGAACATCCACAGCCGACAGTTTTTGTGCTCGTAGCTGCGCCGCAGCCAGTCCGCGCGGCTTTCCGCCGGGACAACCCGATCGTGTGTGGCCGCCTCCGCGAAGGCACGGGCGACTTCCGCTTTGAGCCGGCAGCGGGCGGTAATTTCCGCAGTCGTACTCTCCGGCGTAGCCGTTTCTGCTGTTGTCCCTTCGACGGAACTTGGTGCGGGTTCGTCCCATTTCGGGTGAATCGGGATGTGAAAATCGGACGGGATCGACACCGTGGGAAGTCTTGCCGGGTCCGTCCGGGTTTCACCATTTTTTGATGGCGCAAGGGTAGTGGCAACCAAGTCCGGTAGCGGGGCGGCAACGGGTTCTGTAGCTGCAGCCGCGAACGACTCGGTCCAGGCCGCTATGGCGCGCGCGGCCGTACCGATCTCGTGGCGGAGTTCGGGATGGGCCGCTAAATAATGGCCCAACCGCTTGAGCAAGGGTTTGAACGCTTCGGCAAAATCATCGTCTGGCATTGGCAACTCTCTGCCGGTCTATGCGAAGCAAACCGGACCCGTGGGACGGCTTCTAGCTGCTATTGTGGCCGCGAATTGCCTATTTGTGTTCATACTTCGCCAAAAAATCTCGAACCTGGGTCGCCACCCGCTCCGCTTGTTCGGTCACGTCGTTCATGGCGACGCCGTGGAAGGCGTTCCCGGTGACGAACAGCCCCGCGTGTTTGTTCACGGCGGTTTCGATGCGTTGGACACGGTCCAGGTGGCCGAGGTTGTATTGCGGGATGGCCTTCGGCCAGCGGACCACTTGGGTAAAGACGGGTGCGCCGCGAACATGCAGGGCCAGTTGCATTTCGGCGTGGCATTTCCGCAGCAAGGTTTCATCATCCCAGTTGTAGACATCCGCCCGTTTCACCCCGCCACACAAGACACGCCACAACACAAAGCCGGGTGGGGCACGGTCCGGGAAGATTGACGAACACCATTGCACGCCGAGGACATCGCGTTTCGTGCCTTGCGGGGCGATGTAGCCGAAGCCGTCGAGGTCGCCAGGGCAATCCGCTTGCTTGTAGCCCAGCGCAACCACGGCGATCTTGTTGTACTCAATCGCGTTCAAGTCTTCGGCCAGTTTCGGATCGAGGTCCGCAAGACACGCGGCTTGTTCGTAGGCGGGGCAGGTCAGCACGACGGCATCGGCGTGGAAGCGAGTTTGCCCGTCGGCGTGGATTGTCCAGCCGTCACCGTTGCGGGAGAGCCTCTTGGCCGGAACGCCGAGGGTGATGGATGTCGAGAGTCGGTCCCGCATTGTATCAGTCAGAACCCGTAGCCCGTCGCGGAACGACCACATCTGTTGCGGCGTTGGCTTTTCGCCGCGTGCCACGGCGTCCCGCTTCTTCTGCTTCCCGGATGCCAGCACCCCCCGCAACACGCCGCCGTTTTCCGATTCAAATTTAGCCAGCCGGGGGAAGGCCGCCCGCACGCTGAGACGCTCCGGGTCGGCAGCGTGGATGCCGGTGACGAGGGCGTCCATGAACACCATCGCCGCTTCCTTCCCCATTCGCCGTTTGGCAAACGTAGCCACCGATTCGTCCGGCTTGGGGTCGCTCGGCACACGCCGAAACGGTTCCGCGAGCAGTTCAATCTTGCCACGAAGGGATAACAACGGCGTGGTGAGCAGACTCAGCGGGGAGCCGGGCAGTTTGTGAATCTGCCCGTTCCAAAACACATAGCGATTCTTCCGCGACCCCTCGGAGGCCAGTATCAACTGGTCCGCCAATCCCAGATCGCGGCACAGCTTCATCGTCCCCGGCTTGGAGTCGAGAAACCCGTTCGGCCCCATCTCCACGCGGAACCCGTCCCGGTCCAGCGTGCCAATGTTCCCGCCCGTCCGGGTGTCGGTTTCCAGCACCTGAACCTGCACGCCCGGCAACGCCACCGACAGCCGAAACGCCGTCGCCAACCCGCTCAGGCCCGCACCGATAATCGCAACTTGTGGCATGATGAGATTGTAGGGTAGATTGGGACTTGTGAACGTTGCGAATCGGAAAGGGGGCGTCAGGCGATAGCGTCTTCCCGTGCCGAGCGGTATATTACCCCCAAGGGGATTTGAAATGCCGCTCCGCGATCACTTCCGCTCGCCCGTCAATGACAAGCACTCCTGGGACGCCGTCCACGGCCAATGGCCGGCGGAGATCGTCCGCAGTTTGTTCGACATTCTCCCCATCGGGTATCAAGCCGAGCCGAACGTTCACCTCGGGTCGCCGTTTGAAATCGACATCGGGACGTTGCAGGACGACGGGTATGGTCCCGATGATTTTGCGGGCACCCGACTCGGCGGTCTGGCGACGCTGTCCACTTTGGCCCCGACACTGACGGCCCCGACACTGACGGCCCCGACACTGACGGCCCCGACACTGACGGTCGAGGCCGAACTGTCGGAACCGGACGAGTACGAAGTCCTCATCTATGACGCCGACCGGGGGC
>JAYSXU010000132.1:0-1977 GCA_043716965.1 Fimbriiglobus sp. | reverse complement strand
CGTCTGCAGTTTTATCCGCCAACATGCTCTTGACGCGCTCAATGGCGACGGTATCACTTCGCGTCAGTTCTGCGAGTTGACTCGGCTTGCAAATTCGTGACGTGTTGGGGCGGCTTCTGCGGCGCGTCTCAACGGTTGATTGCGGCAAGCAAGTTCGGGTGGTAACGACGTTGGCGCGGGAAATACGCAACATTCCGCGCGCAACGGTTACATGCAACTTGTTTTTCACAAACAGTGCGTTAGGATTCGTCTTTAATAACACAGAGTACGATGCTGTAATCCAGTACCGTGCATTGCCTCGGGTCGAGATCGTTGGCGTCATCGGTCCCCTGAGCGTTGTGGATCCCCGAGGTCACCTCTTTTATGTTCGAGTCTGACGTGCCCGACCCGCTGCCCACCCAGACGGCCGCACCGGCCGCCAGCGGGTACGAGGACGAAGAACCCCCGAGTCAGCCGCGCCGGCACCCCATTTGGAAGGACATCCCCCAAGACTTGTGGGACGACTGGCGCTGGCAAACTCAGAACTCGCTTCGCTCCGTCCGCCAACTGCGCAACCTCATCGCGTTTTCGGACGACGAACTCGAAGCGATCGGGCGGTTGGAATCCGATTACAAACTCGCGATTCCACCCTACTACTTCTCGCTCATCAACACCGAAGACCCGACCGACCCCATTCGGTTGCAGTCGGTGCCGTCGCCCCTCGAAGCGGAGTCGGTGTTTGAATTCGACGACCCGCTCGAAGAAGATAAAGACTCGCCCGTCCCAGGGCTAACGCACCGCTACCCGGACCGGGTTCTGATGGTGACCACGCCGAACTGCACCATGTATTGCCGCTACTGCACTCGCAAACGTGCGACCCTCACCCGTGGCGGTTGGGAAGGCGTTAGCAGTAATGACGAACGCATGATCGACTACGTCCGCAAGAACAAGTCGATTCACGATGTCATCATCTCCGGTGGCGACCCGCTTACGTTGCCACTGCCCAAGTTGAAGTACTACCTGCAAAACTTGAAAGAGATCGACCACGTTGATGTCATCCGGATCGGCACCCGCGTCCCCGTGACGTTGCCGATGCGGTTGTACGACAACGAGTTGCTCGACACGCTGGCGGCGGCGGAAAAAGTCTACATCCAGACCCACTTCAACCACCCCCGCGAGGTCACGCCGGAAGCCCACCGCGTTTGCAAGTCGCTGCTCCGCCACGGCATGATGATTAACAACCACTCCGTGCTGCTGAAGGGCGTCAATGACAACCTCGGCACGATGCGGAACCTGATTCGCGGCCTGCTCCGCATTAAGGTCCGGCCGTACTACCTGTTCCACTGCGACCCGGTGACCGGCGCGGGCCACTTCCGCACCAGCATCTGGAAGGGCATGGAAATCATGGAAGGGCTTCGCGGCCACACGTCCGGGATCGGAATCCCAACGTATGTCGTGGACAGCCCGCACGGTGGCGGCAAGATTCCACTCATGCCGAACTACTTGGTGTCGATGTCCGACGATGCCGCGATCTTGCGGAACTACGAAGGGATGCTCGTCCGCTACCAAGCGGAAGACAAACCGAGTTCCAGTGGTGCACCGACGGCAACCCGAGGCGTCTCCGGGTTGTTACAAGGTGACAAAACGTCGCTGGTGCCCGAAGGCAACGACCGGATGGCCCGCCGCCGTAAGATCGTCCTCGCGGAAACCGGGTGCGGAAGCGAAGCGGAAGAAACCCATGACACGGCGCCGCCTCGCCGGATCATTCCGCTGCCGATGCAAACCAGTCACGCCAATGGCAACGGCCACGCCGCCGCACACTGAGTGAGCAGTTGATACAACGAACCCAACGGGGCAGGCAGTATTGCCTGCCCTTATTTTGTTTCAAACGAGGACTCACCACAGAGGGCACGGAGAGCCACAGAGTTAAAATCAAAATCAATTCTGATGCTTTTCTCTGTGGCTCTCCGTGCCCTCTGTGGTGAATCTTTTCTTTCT
>JAYSXU010000131.1:0-1982 GCA_043716965.1 Fimbriiglobus sp. | reverse complement strand
CATCGCATCGGCATGAGACTTCAATGCGGTCCATGCGGGTCGCTGAGTCAAGGCAGTCGTCATCGGTGGCTCCGGTACATGAGTTGGGCGAGGAAGAGGATAGCATAAACCGGAGCAAAGGGGAGAACCATTCGCAGCAATCCGCGGAAGGGAAGGGAGTCGAACCTTCATTGCCAGTTGGCAAAACGCGTTAGCAGTGCGTCCCGGCGAACCGTTGTCCGGCTCCCTTCCATTCGAGTTGCGGACCTGGGAGTCGAACCCAGTTACAAGGCTTATGAGACCCCGCCGAGCACCCGCCCGTCCGCAGTGGTGATGGTGGGAGTCGAATCCACACTGTGCGGCTTCTGAGACCGCAGCCTCTTCCAATTGGGCTACATCACCGAGATTCGTCGCACAGGTGGGAGTCGAACCCACACACACCAATGTTTAAGATTGGTCGCTCTGCCAGTTGGCGTACCGTGCGTTTCGTTCTTCATTCCGCATTCCGAACTCCGCATTTCCAAAAGCGCCTGGCGGGAATCGAACCCACGCTGCAACCATGGCAAGGTCGCGTGCCGCCACTACACCACAGGCGCATGTACTCAAATCCGCATTCCGAATTCCCAACTCCGCATTTCCAGAAGTACCCCGTAGGGGAATTAAACCCCTGTTGCCGACTTGAAAGACCGGTGTCCTGGCCGCTAGACGAACGGGGTGCGTCGATTGCTCGATGGAAATGATGTGGCGGGTCCACGGGAGGTTCGCGGGTACTGCGTTTTTTTCGCAAACCATCGCAAGAAAGTGCGACTCTTAGGCGAGCGGGTGGGCGTCAGCCCCCTGATTCTTCCGGTGACTGTGTCATTCGTACGCATTGCGAAATGGCAGTCGCTGGATCAGTGGGCCTACGCCACACCGCTCGCCAAAAACAACAACGCCCGCAGGCATTCGTCCGCGGGCGTTGGTTGTGATTTCTGCAAACTCACTTCCCGAATAGCTTGCCGGGGTTGCGGGCGAGGTCGCCTTCGATTGATTTTGCGGTCGGCCCGGCGGGTGCCGTTGGCGACACTTCGGCTTCGGGTTCCGATGGGTGCTTCTTCGCGCTGAAGATGCGGCCGGGGTTGCGGTTCAGTTGTGGCACGTCGGCGGCAGGTTTTTCCTTCACCGCCTCGGCGTCGCTCGGCAGGTCGTAACCGGCTTGCAGAATGTCGTTGCCCTGCGTCGATTGTGCGACTTCGACGTTCGCCCGTTCGAGGTTCGCATCGGTGCGGGCCAACTGTGCCAATTGGGCCGTCGGCATTCCCCGTGGTGCCGCATCGAGGATCACCGCACCGGCCACGACTTTCGCCGTGTCGAGTTTCCGCACCAGTTCGATCGCTTCCGAGTACCCGGCCCCCATCTCGCCCATCGCGTTCAGTACGGCGGCCAGGTTCGGTTTCACGAGTACTTTTACTTCTTGTGCCCCTTCTGCGCCTTGTGCGATGTGCGTGACTGTCACATCGGTGTCACTCGCTTTTGCGGACACCACATAATCGCGACCGAGCGGCAACGAGAACGGCGGCACGAGCTGACCGGCGTTGCCGAACAGCACGATTTCGGAGCGACGATTACTCGTCAGGTGGATCATCGCTTGCGAATCCGGGGCGACTTGGTGCAGCCAGAATGTCTTCTTCACGTGCTTGCCGTTGAGTGCGGTGTGGTTCTCGTTGGCCGAACGCAATGCCACGAACGCACCGTAGCGCAGCCCTGCATCGGGGTGTGCCATCAGTTCGACGAGACGATCCGTGCTGACGCCGTCGTCGAGCGTGGCGAGTGCCGTGAGGCAGTGCGTGCGAAGTGCGGCATGTTGTTCGCAGAGGCGGGCAAGTTCGCCGACACCGGCCGTGTTCCCGAGGTAAGCGAGGGCTTCGGCGGAGGCGAAGCGAACCCACGGCGAGGTGCTTTGCAGCCCCACCCGCAGCGGTTGCGTACTTTCGGCACCGAGTGCTTCGAGCTTGATTGCGGCA
>JAYSXU010000014.1:0-6617 GCA_043716965.1 Fimbriiglobus sp. | reverse complement strand
ATCGCGGAGATCCTTCTCCAAATTGTTGAGGAGCGAGAACCGGAGGATATCATCCCCCTGCGGAACCTTTCAATAAAACATGGTCAGGGCACTAGGCTCTTCGACCTCTCCGGTGAAACGCTTTCCCGAGGCTCAGTTCATGAGAAAACCTCAACCTTCTCAGTCTTCTTTCATTTCATGGGCCGAACTAGCCGATACAATCGAATGAATGAATTGGGTCGGTCGATCGCCACCAAAATCGGAGAAAACCCGTGCGAAACTTGCGGAAATACTGGCTGGCCGTCGCCGTGGGTCTCGCGGTTCAAACATCGGCATTCGCTCAGACGGGCAGCACGGGAACTGGCACAACGAGTACTGGCTCGTCGAGCACAGGCAGCACGTCCACGACGACGGCAGCGGTTGCTGCTCCGGTGATCGGTGGGGTCACAACACCGGTCACATCCGGAACGGGTGTGGATTCCTCCAACATTTTGGGCGGCTACTATGCTAGCCCATACTATCAAGGGCGCGCGGGGGCCACGAACACCACGGCACCCGGTGGCTTCGGCCAAACGCTGTACAACACGAGTGGTTCGAGCAATGCGTTTTCCGGCACCGGCACCGGGACGACTCGCACCAGTTCAACGGCATCCCGAACAGTGAATACGTCCAGCACGACCGGCAATCGAGGTGGTGGCAACACAGGCATGGGTGGCAACACGGGTTTCGGTGGGGCTAACAGTGCGAACAGCCAAAGTGGCATCGTGGTCGCGCTGCCGCGACAAATTTCTTACACCGCGACGTTGAACTTCCCGACGCCGAAGTTTACGCCCACCCAAGTGCAGGCCGACCTTCGTGGGGTGCTGGATCGCTCCTCAATGCTCACGAATTCGCGTGGGATTGAACTGGTCGCGGACGGCCAAGTCGTCGTCCTTCGTGGTAATGTCCAAACCGGCGATGAAGCCCGCCTAGTTGAAGGTATGATTCGCCTGACACCCGGTGTCCGGGATGTCCGCAACGAACTCAAGTTCCCGGCGGCGACTGTCACGCCGTGATCGGTTTCACACCGGACTCGTATAGAATAAAACAGACTGGGACGCATGACGCGGGGAAACCCCTGCTTCGGTGTCCCTTTAGTATTCCATGACGTTGTGCCAGTCCTCACCACGAAGGAACCCCGATGGGCGGTGTGAACCCTTATATTTTGAAAGTCACGGCGGTGAAGCCTGAGCAGCCGTTCAAAGTGACGTTTATCATTGAAGAGACGCAGGAAACCAAAGAAATCCTCGTGCAACCGAATGACATCCCCTACGGTCGCAGCGGTCTCGAAGGCAGCCTGATGGACATTGCCGAAGGCGCGGGTGTGGAAATCGACCATGCGTGCGGCGGGGTGTGTGCCTGTGCGACGTGTCACGTTTACGTGACGAAGGGTCTCGAAAGTTGTGCCGAAGCCACGGCGGACGAGGAAGACCAGATCGACACCGCCCGCGCCGTGACGACGGAATCGCGGCTGAGTTGCCAGTGCGTTCCGAACGGCAAGATGAACCTCACAGTCATCATTCCCGCTTGGAACAAGAACTTCGCCAAAGAAGGGCATTGAAATTCGACCCGATCCGGGAACGGTCCGCAAGAAATCCCTTCCAACAATTAGGGACATCGTTGGGTCGGTCGGGGCGAATGAAATGCCTGGGTGCAACGGGTCGTCATCCGGCTACTGACTTCCCCCGAGCGGTTGTTTGCTTCCGCAGCGCCAACGAGATACGATTGCAGCGCGTTGCACAAATTAGACCCTCACCCATCACCCGCTCGACGGGAGTTTGCCATGTTCAGCCGCCGGTTGTTTGCCTGGATGTTAGTCGGAAGCCTCGTCGGCTTCTCGGGGCTTTCTGTCGCCCAGGACAAGAAAGACCCGCCGAAGAAGGACAAGGACGCGGCGAAAATCGAGCAGGAGAAGAAGGAGACGCCCAAAAAGGAACCGGAGAAGAAACGCGAAATCGTCCCGGTTGAACCTGTGGACCAGTCGTTCAAGTCGGCGGACGGGGTCACCTTGATTGGGAAGTGGTACAAGAACCCCAAAGGGGCTTCCTCGGTCGTCCTGTTGTTGCACGACTACAAGGCGAACCCGACGGAAGCGGTTTGGGAAGACACGGCCCAACAGCTCGTGTCGTATGGCTACCACGTCTTCCGCTTCGACTTTCGCGGCCACGGCAAAAGCACTGACGTCACGCCGAACGAGTTTTGGCAAAACCCGGTCAACAAGAATTTGGTCAAGTCCGGCGGGGTGAATCTCGCCGTGAAAAGCTCCATCAAGTTCACGGAGTTTTATACCAACTATTACCCGATGCTCGTCCAAGACATTGCAGCCGCGCGCAACGTCATCGACTTGCTCAACGACGTCAAAGAATTGAACAGCAGTACCGTTTACCTGCTCGGCGCCGGTGACGCCGCGTACTTGGGGATGCTTTACATTTCGAGCGAATGGTTGCGTGAAAGCGAAAAGCCGAACATGGCGTACACACGGGAAATGGTCAGCCCGCGGGTCGGGCTGTTTCAAAACGCCCAGTCGGCAGGGCCGGACATCGCAGGCGCGATTTGGCTAAGCCCGACCCGGAACACCGGCATCACGAACCAAAACGTGAAAGATTGGACCCTGAGTCCGCACGCCATCCGGATGCGAAACGAAACGCCGATGTTGTTCATTCATGGTGCGAAGGACACGAAGTCAACTCAAGTGTCGAAGTACCTTGCGAACGAAGCCCTGGCCATCAAACTCACGAACTACAACGGCGTGGCGATTCCGAAAGTGGAACAGACCTTCGTCCGCGAAATTAAGGACAGTGCCGCGACCGGGACGAAGTTGTTAGGCAATAACTTGGGCACCGAAGACATGATCGAAAAATTCTTGACGGCTGTGGACAAAGAACGGAAGAACAAAGTGAACAAGACACGCAGTTGGACGTCACCGATCTATATTGACGTGCAAAGCTTCGGCGTTTGTAAGCCGCAGTAGCATTGGGAAGCGCAAGGAACAAGAAAGCGCCCTGGTCATGGGACCAGGGCGTGTTTGTTGACGGCACAAAATTGCGTGAACCGAGGCTTATTTCCGGTGGCGGATTTTTGCTCGCATTCGTCGTTTCTTCCGCCCGACTTTCCGTCGTCCTGTCCCTCGGCGTCGGCCAGCCATATCCCGCTCCTGATTCACAAACTGTGGAAACTTCAAGATATTTTGTTGAAGCGCCATCTTAGGCGCCACCCCGACATCAGACAAGGCGAGACCGCGAAAGCCTGCGAATGATTTCCGAGCGCCTACAACGAAACCCCACGAATGATCATTCGTGGGGTTTCGTTGTAGGCGCTCGGAAATCATTCGCAGGCTTTCGCGGTCTCGCCTTGTCTGATGTCGGGGTGGCGCCTAAGATGGCGCTTCAACAAAATATCTTGAAGTTTCCACAGTTTGTGAATCAGGAGCGGGATATGGCTGGCCGACGCCGAGGGACAGGACGACGGAAAGTCGGGCGGAAGAAACGACGAATGCGAGCAAAAATCCGCCACCGGAAATAAGCCTCGGTTCACGCAATTTTGTGCCGTCAACAAACACGCCCTGGTCCCATGACCAGGGCGCTTTCTTGTTCCTTGCGCTTCCCAATGCTACTGCGGCTTACAAACGCCGAAGCTTTGCACGTCAATATAGATCGGTGACGTCCAACTGCGTGTCTTGTTCACTTTGTTCTTCCGTTCTTTGTCCACAGCCGTCAAGAATTTTTCGATCATGTCTTCGGTGCCCAAGTTATTGCCTAACAACTTCGTCCCGGTCGCGGCACTGTCCTTAATTTCGCGGACGAAGGTCTGTTCCACTTTCGGAATCGCCACGCCGTTGTAGTTCGTGAGTTTGATGGCCAGGGCTTCGTTCGCAAGGTACTTCGACACTTGAGTTGACTTCGTGTCCTTCGCACCATGAATGAACAACATCGGCGTTTCGTTTCGCATCCGGATGGCGTGCGGACTCAGGGTCCAATCTTTCACGTTTTGGTTCGTGATGCCGGTGTTCCGGGTCGGGCTTAGCCAAATCGCGCCTGCGATGTCCGGCCCTGCCGACTGGGCGTTTTGAAACAGCCCGACCCGCGGGCTGACCATTTCCCGTGTGTACGCCATGTTCGGCTTTTCGCTTTCACGCAACCATTCGCTCGAAATGTAAAGCATCCCCAAGTACGCGGCGTCACCGGCGCCGAGCAGGTAAACGGTACTGCTGTTCAATTCTTTGACGTCGTTGAGCAAGTCGATGACGTTGCGCGCGGCTGCAATGTCTTGGACGAGCATCGGGTAATAGTTGGTATAAAACTCCGTGAACTTGATGGAGCTTTTCACGGCGAGATTCACCCCGCCGGACTTGACCAAATTCTTGTTGACCGGGTTTTGCCAAAACTCGTTCGGCGTGACGTCAGTGCTTTTGCCGTGGCCGCGAAAGTCGAAGCGGAAGACGTGGTAGCCATACGACACGAGCTGTTGGGCCGTGTCTTCCCAAACCGCTTCCGTCGGGTTCGCCTTGTAGTCGTGCAACAACAGGACGACCGAGGAAGCCCCTTTGGGGTTCTTGTACCACTTCCCAATCAAGGTGACCCCGTCCGCCGACTTGAACGACTGGTCCACAGGTTCAACCGGGACGATTTCGCGTTTCTTCTCCGGTTCCTTTTTGGGCGTCTCCTTCTTCTCCTGCTCGATTTTCGCCGCGTCCTTGTCCTTCTTCGGCGGGTCTTTCTTGTCCTGGGCGACAGAAAGCCCCGAGAAGCCGACGAGGCTTCCGACTAACATCCAGGCAAACAACCGGCGGCTGAACATGGCAAACTCCCGTCGAGCGGGTGATGGGTGAGGGTCTAATTTGTGCAACGCGCTGCAATCGTATCTCGTTGGCGCTGCGGAAGCAAACAACCGCTCGGGGGAAGTCAGTAGCCGGATGACGACCCGTTGCACCCAGGCATTTCATTCGCCCCGACCGACCCAACGATGTCCCTAATTGTTGGAAGGGATTTCTTGCGGACCGTTCCCGGATCGGGTCGAATTTCAATGCCCTTCTTTGGCGAAGTTCTTGTTCCAAGCGGGAATGATGACTGTGAGGTTCATCTTGCCGTTCGGAACGCACTGGCAACTCAGCCGCGATTCCGTCGTCACGGCGCGGGCGGTGTCGATCTGGTCTTCCTCGTCCGCCGTGGCTTCGGCACAACTTTCGAGACCCTTCGTCACGTAAACGTGACACGTCGCACAGGCACACACCCCGCCGCACGCATGGTCGATTTCCACACCCGCGCCTTCGGCAATGTCCATCAGGCTGCCTTCGAGACCGCTGCGACCGTAGGGGATGTCATTCGGTTGCACGAGGATTTCTTTGGTTTCCTGCGTCTCTTCAATGATAAACGTCACTTTGAACGGCTGCTCAGGCTTCACCGCCGTGACTTTCAAAATATAAGGGTTCACACCGCCCATCGGGGTTCCTTCGTGGTGAGGACTGGCACAACGTCATGGAATACTAAAGGGACACCGAAGCAGGGGTTTCCCCGCGTCATGCGTCCCAGTCTGTTTTATTCTATACGAGTCCGGTGTGAAACCGATCACGGCGTGACAGTCGCCGCCGGGAACTTGAGTTCGTTGCGGACATCCCGGACACCGGGTGTCAGGCGAATCATACCTTCAACTAGGCGGGCTTCATCGCCGGTTTGGACATTACCACGAAGGACGACGACTTGGCCGTCCGCGACCAGTTCAATCCCACGCGAATTCGTGAGCATTGAGGAGCGATCCAGCACCCCACGAAGGTCGGCCTGCACTTGGGTGGGCGTAAACTTCGGCGTCGGGAAGTTCAACGTCGCGGTGTAAGAAATTTGTCGCGGCAGCGCGACCACGATGCCACTTTGGCTGTTCGCACTGTTAGCCCCACCGAAACCCGTGTTGCCACCCATGCCTGTGTTGCCACCACCTCGATTGCCGGTCGTGCTGGACGTATTCACTGTTCGGGATGCCGTTGAACTGGTGCGAGTCGTCCCGGTGCCGGTGCCGGAAAACGCATTGCTCGAACCACTCGTGTTGTACAGCGTTTGGCCGAAGCCACCGGGTGCCGTGGTGTTCGTGGCCCCCGCGCGCCCTTGATAGTATGGGCTAGCATAGTAGCCGCCCAAAATGTTGGAGGAATCCACACCCGTTCCGGATGTGACCGGTGTTGTGACCCCACCGATCACCGGAGCAGCAACCGCTGCCGTCGTCGTGGACGTGCTGCCTGTGCTCGACGAGCCAGTACTCGTTGTGCCAGTTCCCGTGCTGCCCGTCTGAGCGAATGCCGATGTTTGAACCGCGAGACCCACGGCGACGGCCAGCCAGTATTTCCGCAAGTTTCGCACGGGTTTTCTCCGATTTTGGTGGCGATCGACCGACCCAATTCATTCATTCGATTGTATCGGCTAGTTCGGCCCATGAAATGAAAGAAGACTGAGAAGGTTGAGGTTTTCTCATGAACTGAGCCTCGGGAAAGCGTTTCACCGGAGAGGTCGAAGAGCCTAGTGCCCTGACCATGTTTTATTGAAAGGTTCCGCAGGGGGATGATATCCTCCGGTTCTCGCTCCTCAACAATTTGGAGAAGGATCTCCGCGATG
>JAYSXU010000130.1:0-5821 GCA_043716965.1 Fimbriiglobus sp. | reverse complement strand
CCCCGCCGCCAGCCAGTAGCGTCGCCACAGTAAATAGCAAATCACGACGATCGGGAAGGCTTTAATCGCGGTCGCCAGTGCGAACAGTACGCCCGCCCAGCCGCCGCGATTTTCACGCAAGCACACCAACCCGCCGAGCATCAGCGCCAGCAGAAACAGGTTCGGTTGGCCGACAAAAAACATCTCGTACACGCCCCACAAGCACACCACCGACGGCCAGCCCCACAGCGTCCAATGGATCCGTTCCGTACCGGCAACTAGCCGAATGGATAACCGAACCGCAGCGTACCAACTGACCGCGTTCAACAGGACCAACACCAGCACGCTGCCCATTTTGCCGAGCGAACTCGGTATCGCCAGGAATATCGCCGCGAACGGGGGGTACAGGAACGGAAACGGATCGTCGGCGTTCCGCAGGTAAAGGTCTTCGCCGTGTAACACCCACTGGCCGACGTCGTACCACAGCGGGTAATCTTTGTTCCCGCTGCCCTTCAACTGGGTCGAGATCGGGAACGCGGCGAGAATCAGATTCGTGAGGATGAACGACCCAATCGCCCAGGCGCGAAAGCGGGGCGTCATCACAAACTCAGCGGGCAAAGCAGTTTCGGGCATAAATTGACGTGGAAAAACCCCACCGTACCTAAGCCGGGGCCAAGGTACGGTGGGGCCGGAACAGAGAAGAGGCCGAACTCGCATAATAGTGAAGGCCATCTCCCGAATTGTCAATGCCGATTTTTCCCGGACGCTCGTCGCCCCAGTTTTTGGCATTCCCGGCGAACCGGCGACGTGAGTCGCCTGGGTGGTAACCTTCCACTTGCTTGTGGCTACCCACCCGGCAGCTTACGCAGCCGGTTCGCCGGGATCACTTGCGTGCAGTTTGTCGCAGCCCTGCCAAGCCAATTCCGTCGCCAAAATCCGATTCGGACCCGTCAATTCGGCCTGCCACGCACTACAATGATGCGAATTGTTTGAAAGCCGCTGATTTATTCGCCGACCGCCGAGACCCTCGCAATGTTGCGTCCTGCTAATTATCGCCCCCCGGAATTAAAATCGGCCCGTGAATTAGCAATGATGCGTGAAGCGGGGAAACTCGTGGCGCGGGCGCTGCAAATCTGCCGGGACATGGCGAAGCCGGGCACGAAAACCATCGACATCGACCAAGCCGTTGAGAAGTTTTACGCGGACCACTCGGCGACGCCGCTCTTCAAGGGGTATCCGGGGCGGGTGCCGTTCCCGGCGGTCACGTGCTTGAGTTTGAACGAAGAAGTCGTTCACGGCATTCCCAAAGCCCGCGTCCTGAAAGAAGGCGACTTGCTTAAGGTTGATACCGCCTGCCGCCTAAACGGGTGGTGTGCGGACCGCGCGATTACCATCCCGATCGGCAACATCCGCCCGGAGTGGCAACGGCTCGTTCGAGTCGGTGAAGAGACGTTGCAAATTGCGATTGATGAGTTGCCGAAACGCAAGTGGTGGAGCGAAGTCGCCAGCCGGATGCAAAAGCATGTGGAGCAAGCCGGTTTTCGGGTCGTGGAATCTTACGTCGGCCACGGCATTGGCCGGGCCATGCACGAAAACCCGCAGGTGCCGAACTTCGTGGACCGCGAAACCCGCAAGCACGATTTCAAACTGGAACCGGGCCTCGTCCTCGCCGTCGAACCGATGGTGAACATGGGCACGAACAACGTGACCACACTCCGCGACCACTGGACCGTCGTAACGAAAGACGGCTTGCCCAGCGTCCACGTCGAGCACACACTCGCCCTGACCGCCCAAGGCGTCGTCATCATCACGTCCGACGAAGGCGCCTTCGACAATGTCGTCCCGACACCAGTGGTCGTCAACGCAGTACCCCAACGAACGTAACCAGGATCTACATTCACTACGAATCACTCGAATCAGACAAATAAAAGCAAGATCAGCAAGAGTAATTTGATTCTCTTGCTGATTCGTTCGATTCGTGTGATTCGTGGTGACAGTTTTGGTTTAACCCACGCGGTACACGGCCGAGAGACAATGTTTACGAGTACCCTCGCCCCGGTGTGACCCGACGCGAGGGCATCGTCAGCGGAATGGGTCAAGCCACACGCCTGACCCACGAATAAGATGCGGGAGTTAGGTTAGCTTGCGCCGCGTGTCCGGGATTCCAGAGAACCAATCCGTTGACTGAGACTTCACCGCTTCCGATTGTCGTGCCAGAACGTCGTCACTCGAATTCTTACATTCCACTCGCGTTTGTCGGCTTGCTGATACTCCTTGTCATCACGGCGTTCGGGTCGCTAGGGTTGGGCGTGGTGCCAGTGGGTGAAGTGTTCGATGCTGTTTGGCGTTCGACGAACGACCCGGTTCGCACGATCGTTTATGAGGTGAGATTGCCACGCATCTTGTTGGCGGTGTTGATCGGCATCGCGCTCGGCACGTCCGGGGCGGCGTATCAAGCCCTGTTTCGCAACCCGTTGGCGGACCCGTTTATCGTGGGCGCGTCCAGCGGTGCCGCGACGGGCGCGACGCTGGTGATCGTGATGGGGTGGACGGGCGCAGTGGCAGGCATCGGGGCGACATCAATCGGGGCGTTCGCGGGCACACTTTTGGCGGTGTGGTTGGTGTACGCGGTTGCGTCCGTCGGGCGGATGCCGTCGGTCACGATGTTGTTGGCCGGGGCTGCGATCAGCACCATGCTCAGTGGGTTAGTCTGGCTGATGATGGCACTGGCCAACGAGCAATTTCAGAAGATCCTCTACTGGTTGATGGGTGGCTTAAACGGCAAGGGGATGCCCGAGGTGGCACGAACGTGGCCGCTATTACTCGGTGGCGCAGGAGTATTGTGCTTGTTGGGTCGGCCACTGGATGCCGTCTGCTGTGGGGAAGACGTGGCGCGGTCGCTGGGCTTACGGGTCGGCGCGATCTTCGCCGTGGTACTCGCGGCGGCTAGTTTGGTGGTGGCAACGTCCGTGGCCGTCGGCGGCATCGTCGGGTTCATCGGCTTGGCCGCGCCGCACCTTGCGAGACCGCTTGTCGGTGCGGCTCATGTTCGCTTAATTCCCGCGAGTGGGCTGATTGGTGCGGTCCTGCTTCTGATCGCCGATGGCATTGCCCGCTCGATCGTGCCGCCCCTCGAATTGCCGCTGAGCGCGATCACAGCATTAATCGGCGGGCCGATCTTTTTGATCGTGTTGCGGCGGACCGCAAGCCACGCCACGGGGGGCACCTGATGGCCCTGGTCGCAGCGAAACTCGGGTGTGGCTATCGCAACCGTGCGGTGTTCGCGAACGTGTCGTTGCGGATCGAACCGGGTGAATTGCTCGCGGTGTTGGGTCCGAATGGCGCCGGCAAAACGACGTTGCTGAAAGCCTTGTCACGGCTCGTTCGGCCAACGGCGGGGACTGTCACGCTGGATGGCCTCGACGTGTGGCAGTTGCCACCATCGACCGTGGCGGCGCATGTTGCGTTTGCACCCCAAGTGCTGGCGCCGGATTGGCCGTTCACGGTGTACGAGTTCGTCAGCTTGGGTCGCGCACCGCACCGGGGTTGGTGGCGACCGCTGACAACCGCTGACCGGCGGGTCATCGACGAGTCGCTGGAAAAGCTCAGCGTCACGGCGTTGCGACATCGGACTGTCACGGAGCTATCCGGCGGCGAATGGCAACGGGTTCGGCTAGCGAAAGCATTAACGCAACAACCGCAAGTTTTGCTACTCGACGAGCCGACCGCCCACCTCGACCCTCGGTTTCAACTGGACCTGCTTTCGGCGATTCGGCAATTGACGCGCACCCAAAACCTCGCGGTGGTGATGACGCTGCACGACTTGAACCTCGTCGGCCCGTGGGCGGACCGTGTCGCATTGTTGGCATACGGCGGCCTGCTCGCAGTGGGTTCACCGAACGACGTGTTGACCACAGATATTCTCGCCACTGCCTACGGCGTCCGCCTCGCAGTTGCCCCACACCCGCTCACCGCAATGCCCAGTATTTCGCTCGCCCCTTACGTCGGAAAATCATCATGAAGTGGCTTAGTTTCCTGAGTGTTTTGCTAGCCGCAGGGTGTGGCACCGCAACGCCCGTGGTCACGCCCTCACCGTTGGTCGCAGGCTACCCGATGACCGTGACGGACGGTCTCGGGCGCCAAGTCACGATTGCGAACCAACCGCGTCGGATCGTTTCAATCGTTCCCGCAATGACGGAAGTGCTGTTCGCCATCGGTGCCGGTGACCGTGTCGTTGCGGTGACGACCGTCGATAGTTACCCGCCCGAAGTGACAAAGCTTCCGAACGTCGGCGGGTTCACGTCCAAAATGTTGAACCTGGAAGCGGCCCTCGGGCACAAACCGGACTTAGTGATTGCAACGGGTGGTGTCCAAGAGCCGGTGATTGAATCGCTCACCAAACTCGGCATCACGGTGTACGCCCAAGACCCGAAGAGCTTCGACGAAATCGTCACGATGATCCAGGAGACGGGTCGCATTACAGGTTGTGAAGCAAAGGCCAACGAGGTTGCCACGGACTTTCGCAAACGCTTCAACGCGGTCAAAGAACGTACCGCGAAAATCGCCGAGAAGGACAAGCCGAAGGTACTTTACATCCTGACCGATGAACCGCTCATGACCGTGGGGCCGACGACGTTCATCGGGCAGATGATAACGCTTGCCGGTGGCGTGAGTGTGTTCGCGGACGTGACGCAACAATACCCACGCATCAACGACGAAGCGGTGCTGCTTCGCCCCGCCGACATCATCCTCGCGCCCGACCACGGCACCACCGGCCTAGCCGTCCGTCTCCCGCGTCGCCCCGGTTGGAATAAGCTCACGGCCATTCAACAAAAGCGAATCCACATGCTGAACGAAGACCACGTTTCGCGCGCCGGTCCTCGCCTGATCGACGGTCTGGAAGCGATCGAGAAAGTGTTTCAAGCTGGTAAGTGACAGTGCGTTGTCACTTCGGGAGTTCCACGATCTTCACCGTCGTGCGGCGCCACAGATCTTCGATGAGTTTGTCGCGTTCTTGGTCTTGGATTTGGCCCATCAACTTCTGACGGATGAAGCCTTGAACTTTTTCATCGAAGGGCCGCACGCCCGCGATTTCGCGTTCGGTGACCTTGACGATGTGCAGCCCGTTTTCGGTCGGGATGACGCCGCTCAGTTGCCCGGCTTTCAGGGCCAGCACCGTCGGCGCGAGTTCGGCGGGCTGAATCTCGCCGGGCTTGTTCCCGGTGCCTTCGCCCGCCCGCAACTTGCTGTCGCCGTGGCCGTGTTCCTTCACAAGTGCTACGAAATCGGCACCAGATTGGAGTTGCTTCAATAACTTCGCGGCTTGTTGTTGCGCCTCCGCCGGCGTGTTGAAGCGGCTGTAGCTGACGAATAGGTCGAGCCATTTCAGGCTGTCTTCGGTCTTGAAGTCGGTCGGGTTTTCGTCGTAATACCGCTGGACTTCGACGACGCTAATGCCCTTGCCTTTGTCCTTTAAGAACGTACTCATGTAAAGGCTCAGCATGGCGTTGCGTTCGAGTTGCCGTTGCAGCACCTTGTACGACATCCCTTGCATTTGCAGGGATTGGGCCAGTCGTTCTTCGGACGTGATGTTGTTCTGGATCTTGAATTGACGGAACGTTTTGTTCGCCATGCGGGTCGATTCGTCTTTCAACTCGTCCATCACTTGCGGCTTATTCTTCTTAATCTTGGCCAGGAAGTCCGCGAGAATCAGTTCGCGCTTAATGAGGTTGAGCAACTCTTCTTCAAATATCTTGCGTTCCTTGGCCTTCTGCTGTTCACCCGTCAACTGTTGTTCCGGCGGCATCCCGGACACCCGTTGCCGAACCATTTGCCAGACTTC
>JAYSXU010000129.1:0-5828 GCA_043716965.1 Fimbriiglobus sp. | reverse complement strand
GTCGCTATTGTGAAGTCGCTGTACGCCAAGCGAATATCTCCCGGTGCGGGCGACGAATGTCACGTAGTTGACCGACTCCGTTCGCATATCGTCGGTTTTCAGGCTGAAGGCCTGGGAGTTCTCAGCCCAGGGCAAGCCGCTTCGGCGCCGCCCTGGGTTCACAGACCGCCATTCTTTGCAGTCTGAAGGACTGCGAGCCGGGCGCGTGTGGCAGTTGCTCGCAGTCCTTCAGACTGCACCTACTTTGCGGCTCTTACCCAGGGCGGCGTCGCAGAGCCTCCTTGCCCTGGGCTGAGAACTCCCAGGCCGTTGGCCTGAAAGCCACCAAACCTACCCACGGCGGGCTGACGCCGCTCGCAGAAGATGCTCCCTCCCGCCTACTTCTGCAACTGCAGCCAAGCCAGCAGCACGTTGCTGACTTCGACCACTTGCTTGGGAGACACCTTGTCCGGGGTGTCGCTTAGCAGGTGCCAGTGGGCGTAGTCGAAGTCGATGATGTCGATGGCGAGGATGCCGGCTTCGTTGAGGGCGAGGTGGTCGTCTTGCACTTGGATCGCGCGTTGGAAGCCTTGCTCGAATACGAACGACTTCGCGCCGATCGCGGCGGCGGTGTCCCAGACTTGTTTCACCAGTTGCGGGGCGAACGCCCAGGAGTAGCCTTCCACGGCGAGACGGGCGTTTTCGCCACAACAGAGGTCGAGCAGAATCGCGGCTTCGTATTTGAACGGGAGACGTTGTTTTGCCTTGGTGTACTCCGCACCGAAGTGCTTGGAGCCGAAGAAGTATTCGTCGCCGTCCTTGATGCCCGGCACGCCTATGTCGAAGATGTACTCTTCACCGTCGAACAGCACGAAATCGAGACCGACGTTGGTGGGGAAGTCCTTCAAGTGGTGGGCCAGTTCCATCATCAGCGCCACGGCCCCCGTGCCGTCGTTGGCGCTGACGAACGGCTTGTTCCACGCTTCGCGCTTGGGTTCTTCGTGGGCGCTGGGGCGGGTGTCGTAGTGGCTACAAATGATGACGCGCTTTTTGCGGTCTGGGAACCAGGAGATGACGAGGTTCGTCATCGGCACTTCGTTCTTTTGGGACCGTTGCTTCGCTTTGAATTCCTGCCTCGCCACCTTCGCGCCGAATCCCTCGAAGTGCTTGATGATGATGGCTTGCTGCATCGCCATCCCGTTGGTGTTACTCACACGCGGGCCGATGTCGCAGAGTTTCTTCAGGTACTTCATGACCCGGTCGCCGTCAATCGGGAAGGTCTTCACGTCCGCTGCTTTCGCGCCACGATCGGCGGCAAATTTATCGCGGGGCATCGGGTCTTCCGGATCAATCGCGGGCAGCCGGTCCGCCGCGAACGCTTCTTGCTTCTCTTGAGGCGACGTAGCACGGGCCGTGGTTGCGGGCGCTTGAATGGACATGACAACACCGACCAACGCGCCGACGGTCACCATACCAATGGCAATTAGCCCTGTCGTTCGGTTCATTGCCACTCCTTGACTTGAAGAAACAGCCGCCTCGGGCTGCGTTCCTAATCATACCGAATTCTTCCGCAAAAGCGTGTACCTCAATTGCGAGGGTGCGCGACGGGTCTGGCAAATTTTTCTGGCGGGTTGTTATGCAGAGTTCTCTTGGTCGTGGACTAGCCAGACAGAAGGGAATCATCCGAGCCACGACGGTAACGGAGTGGCCCAACTCGCCACACACGATACGCAGTGTTACCATCGGCGCGGTGTACGCGAGTGGGTCGCTGGTTGGGTTGCTCCGTGGAAGCGTAGCGCGGGTGGGTGTTTGGGCCACTCCCTAACGGTCGTGGCTCGGTTGGTCGCATCTGCGGGCCGGCTTGCAAAGCCTACTCAACTGCGAGGGTGCGGCGCCGAATTTTGTCGCCTGGGTATTCACGTTCCACGTGCTTGTGGCAGACCACCCAGCAGCTTACGCAGCCGGTTCGCCGGGATTTGAACGCGAGCCAACACAGGGTCGGCGAAAATTCTTCGCGGTCGCGAAATCTAATTTATCGGCAGTTGCGTACTCCTGTGGCTCTGCAAATTACGTTCATAAAATTCGTTTGAGGTGTTGCAATGAAAAGAATTGTTAGGGTGTGGGCTGCGCTCGCCGTTGGGATCTGTCTGGTGGATACTCCCAGTTTGAACGCCGCCAGCCATAGCGACGGGCCGCTATCGAAGCAGGATGTGTATTCTAACATTACCGATGTGTATGCTTTTCTCGGCACAAAGTATAACAACGACAGCCAACAAGTGTTGAACGTGGTGGTGGCCGTGCGGCCGCTAATCGACCCCGGCGATGGCGTTGTTTACGATCGGTTCGCAAGTGACGCGACCTACAGCATTCACATCACGAACCCCGCCACGGGCGCGACGATTACGAAGTACGACTTTCAGTTCTCGCCCGTCTCGGGGCCGGCTGCGTACAAGAACCCGGACACCATTCTCAGTTACGGTCGTGGGGCGAACGTCAACGGTTCACCCAACGTCGGCGGCATTCTGAGCAACACGGACGCACGCCGGAATTACACGCAACTTTAGGCGGTTGCGAAGAACAGTACCGTGATCGGCAACAACATTCTGACGCCGCCGCCGAACGTCGGGGCGAGAACCACACCCGCTTACAACGACGCCAACGGGAACCCGATTTCCGGCCAAACTCAGTTCAGCGCGCTGGACGTTTACACGCGCGAGGCCGTCACGGACTTGGTGGGCGGTGAAGTGTCATTCGCGGGCCAACGGGACGACGGGTTTTACGCCGACATCGCGGGTATCTTTGACCTCCTGGACCCGCGAATTTTGGGCGGCGGGTTGGGACAAGCTGGCACCGGAATCGACTTTTTCAAAGGCTACGATGTCCTCAACTACTCGCTCCAAATCCCGCTGACCAACCTCCCCGCCGCGATACCGTTCAACAGCCCGTTCTTCCCGAACCAAACGGGTGTTGGTGTGTACGCCAGCGTGTTCGGATTCTCACCGCAGACGGCCCGACCACCTCAGGGCCGATGGTCCAAGTGAACCGCATGGGCAACCCGTTGTTCAACGAGGTGCTCGTCGCACTGCGTGACAAAGACCGCTACATCCTGACCAGCCCGACCGTCGACAACCAGTTTGCGAATTACGCCCGCACGCCGGAAATCGCAACGCTGCTGAACGCCGTTTTTAGCACGAACTTCGCCACAACCAATCGCACCGACTTGGTCACGATTTACATCCCCGATGTGATCCGGGTGAACACGAGGACCGGCCCGGTTAAGCTCGCGGGTCAAGCGGGGTTTAGTCGCCTCGGGTTCATCGGCGGTGACACGACGAACGGCGTATCCGGTGGCTGGCCGAACGGGCGTCGATTGGGTGATGACGTTGTGGACATTGCACTGACTGCGATCGCAAGCGGACCGACCTATCAGGCGATCACGGTGGTTGGTGACAACATTGCCAACAACGACATGCTGTACCCCCAAGTCTTCCCGTACTCCGGCACCCCGCACGCCGGGCCGAAAACATCACAAGATTAGTTCGCATTCTGAATGATTCCGACCGGCACCCCGAAATGCAGAGCTTTCGGGGTGCCGGTTCAATCCCGACTGAACTTCCTCTCGATTAAGGTGGCGATCGTGTCTCGTACATCGTGGCTTTGCGGCGCGCTGGGCGTGTCCGTTGTTTTGGTACTGGTCGGCCTCATCGGGTGGACGACGCGGTCATCCTCCCAAGAAGCCGTGGACAGTTCCAAGCCTCTGGTTCAGCCAGGGGTTCAACCCGAGACGATCAGCCCGCAAGCATTTCTGGCTGGGTTACCGATTGGTCGCAAGGCGGCTGACGCGGACAAAGTGTTGGCGAACTTATCAGCCCGACTTGAAAAGACCCCGTCCGATTCCGCGCTTTGGGCGGCACTGGGTGACGCGCTGATGCAGAAAGCCCGCGAGACCGCAGATAGCGCGTACTACACCCACGCGGAACGCGCCTACCGTGTCGCACTGAGCCACTCGCCGCATGACAAGGACGGACTCATCGGCATGGCCTGGGTCGCGGGAAGTCGGCACCAGTTCGAGTCGTCCATTGAGTGGGCAGAGCAGGCCATTGCCAAGCGCCCCGACGACCCCAACCCCTACGGGTTGATCGGTGACGCCGAGATGGAAATTGGCAATTACGACACCGCCGGCATCCGCTACCAGAAAATGCTCGACATTCGACCCGACCAAGCCTCTTACTGTCGCGGCGCACAATGGTTGTTCGCAACGGGCGACACCAAGCAAGCGCTGTGGCTGATGCGCAAGGCGGTCGAAGTCGGCGGACTTGAAACCGTGCGGCTGGAGTACGACTTTGTCGCTTCGTTGCCGGACCTGTCCAACGCCCCCAGTCGGTTCCAGTATCTCGACGACAACTACCCGTCGCGGGCCGGGTGGAAAGAAATCATCGTCCTCAATTCCGACGGGGTTGCCCTCCTCGCGTCCACCGTGGGAACCCAAGACCGAAGCCGCGCCTTATCGAATTATCCTGCCGACCAGATTCCCCCCCAGGACGTGCAGGCCAGCTTCACCGCGAGTCTCGATACGCAGTCGCGTGGGCGGGTTGAACAGGATTCGCCGCAAGAGCCTACCGCGTCCAACACCCCGCGTGATGCGTTCACCGATGTCATCCTCAACGCGGACGTTGGCGTCACCGCGATGGGGCTTGGGCTGGCGATTGCGTTTATATTCGGGTCGCTTCATGCCCTCGCGCCGGGGCACGGCAAAACAATGGTCGCCGCGTACTTGGCCGGGTCACGCGGCACGGCGAAGCACGCCGTGGCGCTCGGGATCGTCGTCACGGTCACGCACACCCTGGGCGTGTTCCTGCTCGGGTTCACGGTCTTGAGTTTGAACCAATTCGTGGTGCCGGAAACGCTCTACCCCTGGGTCGGGGTTGCGTCCGGGGTCATCATCTTTTGTGTCGGCATCTGGCTCCTGTACTTCCGGGTCCGGCGATTAATTCTCGGCCCAAAACGCCGTCCCGTTCCGTCAGCGAACGTGCCACCGGCGCACCACACGCACGACCTCCCGGAAGGGCCGATCACGGTCCGCGCGGTCCTCGCCCTTGGCATTTCCGGCGGTCTCATTCCCTGCCCGTCCGCACTCGTCGTGCTACTCTCGGCGATCGCCGTTCATCGGTTGCTGTACGGGCTTTTACTGATAACCGCGTTCAGTGTCGGCTTGGTGTCGGTACTCGTGGTGATCGGGCTGTTTGTCGTTTGGGCCAAAGACTGGATCGAGCGAATTCCCCGTAGCTACCGATTCCTGCGACTGCTCGGTTTCTTGAGTGCGCTCGTCATCATCGCGCTCGGTCTCAACATTGTCCTTCACTCGCTTCAAACCATCGTGGATTTCTAACCCACGTCAATACCTGTGGTGTCCCAACCCTTCCGCCTAGACCAGCCCCAGCACCCGCAGCACCACGGTCGTCGTTAGGCCGATCAACAGAGGTGGGCCGACGCGCTTGACCAAGTCGAGTGGCTTGGTTCCGGTCAGGTTCGCGCACATCAAAACGACGGCGGCAACGGGTGACATGGTGCGGCCCACGGCGGAGCCGACCGAGACGAGCGCGCCGACGGCAACGGGGTCGCCGTTCATGGCCATCGTGGGGGCGTGGAAAAACCCGTACAGGCTTTGCGTGCTGGCCATGCCCGAACCGCTGACCCATGCGAACAGTGCCGGCACGAACCCCGCCAACGGGTGCAACAATCCGGGGTACGCGGCAATCACATCTCCGAGGTGTTTGGCGAGGCCGACTTGTTCGATCCCCTTGCCGAAACAGTTCGCGGTCACGATCAAGCTGATGATGTTGGCGAAC
>JAYSXU010000128.1:0-5829 GCA_043716965.1 Fimbriiglobus sp. | reverse complement strand
ACTGCCGGGCAAAATTCGTGGACATTACCAGTAGTGCTAACAGCCCAACGCCCTTGGCCACCGCAACTAACTCTTCCCGGAAGCGGCGCAGGCGATGAACCTCGTATTGGCCGGCGATCCGGAACGAAACCAGCGACACGACCACGATGAGCGGCAGGTTGCCCAAACAGAGTGCAAAATCGGGTTGGTGATTGTTGACCAGAGGGATGCCGGTATCAAACCGGATCATGTACGCGCCAATCCAGGCCATCACGGTGATGATGACGTCCCAAATAATAAACCAGACTGTGAGGGGCTGACTACTACTCTTAACCATAATCATTAACCCGCCGTCGGGGTCCGGGGTCGGGTGTGCGTTTTACCATTCGGCGGCGAACACTGTCAAGACGGCTAAGATAGAGCCGTCGTTTGTACCGGCCTTGTGAAAGTTTACCAGAAATTACACAAACAAGGCAACCTGGGGTACCCACTCTCGTCTGAATACTGAGGAAGGAAGGCCGATTATGCTGAATGCTGACCAACTGCTTGCTAGGCTCTACGCTCTCCGCAAAGATTATGCCGACGACGCGACGGACGAAACTTATCAGGCGCTTCATCATGCGTTTCTGTTTATTTCGTACAACATGGGGTCGTTCAAAGAGTACGTGAAGCACGAAGCCGAGAAACCGGGGCAAGATTAGCCCGCTTTTTCGGTGCAGCTGATTTTCGGGCCTGTCGGGTTTAGTGGGATCGAACGGAATACCGGAGAAGTCCGGTCTTCTCAGGCCAAGACCAAGGCCAACGGGGTGTCGTGTTCTCACCACACTCAGCGGGCTTGGTCGAAGAATGACGAAACGACTTGAATGCAGTTCACTGCTGCAGCAATTTATCGGAGGGGTCGCTGTGTTTTATCGCCTTGTCGGTGGGTGGATTACTACGGACGTTCACAGGACGAATCAAAAGAAGCCGCGGCGCGGGCTGACGCTCGAACGCCTCGAAGAGCGCGAAGTCCCGGCGGTCACGTTAGCGACCATCGGGAACCTTGAGATTCCCAATAACAAGCCGATCTACATCCCCGTGACGGTGACCAACACCCCGGCGGGTGTGGTGACAACCACGGTCACGTCGAACCAATCGTTGGTCACGGCGGATGTCGTCACGGGTGGTCGCAGCGTTCGGTTTGATGTGTCGGGTGTGGACAGCACGAACACCCCGTTCACGGGATCGCTCACGGTCCGGTTGTTCGAGAACTCGGCCCCGCTGGCCACCGGAACCATCATCAATTTGGTGAACTCCGGGTTCTACAACAACAAGATTTTTCACCGCGTGATTCCCGGCTTCGTCATTCAGGGCGGCTCCCCGAACGGTGACGGCATCGGCGGATCGACGCTGCCGGACGTCCAGGACGAGTTCAATTCCGATTTCACGTTCGCAAGCAACGGCTTGGTGGCGATGGCCAATGCGGGGGACGACAACAACAACTCGCAGATCTTCATCACGGATTTGAACTTGCCGTTGGCCTCCCGACCGGAGAACCTGAACTTCAACCACACGATCGTCGGGATTTTGACGGAAGGCTTTGACGTGTACGCGAAAATCCGCGACACGCCGAAGAGCGGCTCGACGCCGACCAACCCGGTCACGATCACGAACGCGACGGTGTTCCAGGACAACGAGAACGCCGTCGTTCGGCTTCGACCCCAACTTAGCTTCACCGGGCCGGTTAAGGTTCAAGTGACTGCGGAAGACGGTTCGCCATCGCCGGCCGTCCAAAACTTCACAGCCACATCGACGAAGGACAGCGTGAACAGCCGCCCGTTCCTCGGGGCATTGACCGACCAAACGTCCGTGAACAGTCTGCCGGTCACGTTCCGGATCCCGTCTACGGATGTCGATGGGGATACTGTCACCTACAAGATTTTGAACAGCACCTTCAACGGCGCGCCGGCCAACGTCAGCATCACGATTGACCAATCCACCGGCCAGGCCACGCTCACGCCCACAGCCGGGTTCTTCGGCACGATCCAGGTGAAAGTCGGCGTGCGGGATGCGACCGACCGTATCGGCGGAGGCGTGGAAGCCGCCGGGAATTACGACACCCAACTGCTCAAACTCTTCGTGGTTCCGGACGTCCGCCTCTCAGCGGACGTGCCAACGATTCAGTCCGGGGGAATCGTCACGCTGACCAGTGTAACCAGCGGGACGACCAACGCATCCGGCACCATTGAGTTCCGTGACGGGAACGTGGTACTGGGTACACCAGTGGTTGTGAATGGGGCGGCCACGTTCGCGGCCACGTTGACCACATTGGGCACCCACACCCTGACCGCGCGATTCATTTCGACCGACACCCGCGTCCCCGCCGCGACATCGAACAGCGTCACGGTTGATGTGACCGCAGCCCCCGTAGTGCCGCCGCCACCCGTAGTGCCGCCGCCACCTTTGGTACCGCCGCCACCCGTAGTTCCACCGCCTCCCGTAGTTCCACCGCCTCCCGTTATGCCGCCGGTATCTGTTGGCTTCACCGCGATTGGCAGTTCAGCCGGTCAAGCGCCGGACATCACGGTTCGTAACGCGGACGGGTCGGAGCGATTGCGGTTTCTGGCGTTTGAAGGAACGTTCACCGGCGGCGTGACCGTGGCCACGGCCGACGTGACGGGTGACGGCGTGGCAGACATCGTCGCTGTTCCGGGCATCGGTGGCGGCGGAATCGTGAAAGTTTTCGACAGCACAACCGGGTTGGAACTCGCCTCCAAATTGATGTTTGAAGAGTCGTTCCGGGGCGGCTTGAATTTGGCGGTCGGCGACTTGCGGTCGTCGGGGCATTCCCAAATCGTCATCGGCTCCGCCAGCAACGGCGCACCACGGGTCGCCGTTTGGGATGTGCCGACCAACACGACGTTGTTGGACTTCTTCGCCCACGATTCCACCCGTCGCGGTGGCGTCACCGTGGCAATCACGGACTTGATTCCCGGCAAAGCCACGCAGATTGTGACGGGTGCGGCGAGTGGCGCGCCCGAAGTGGCGATCTTCAGCGCCCGTGACGGTTCGAGGGTGGGGTCGTTCCCGACCGGCGACACGTCGTTCTTGACTCAGGCTCAGGCGACGAATGCGAACAACGGCGAAGGCTTGCGAGGCACCCTTGGTTCTTTCACACCAACAACGCTACCAACCGACGAAACCGTCACATTGGCGTTCGGCGAAGTCAACCCCACCACGCACGTCCGCGCCCTGGTTGTTTCAACGGTGAGTTCCGCAAATGTCGGCCAAATCCGCGTGGTCGATCCGAGTGAGTTCATCGACGTGAGCCGGTTGAGTTAACAGTAAGTACGATCAGGCGTTTTGACAGGATTGACAGGATTGACAGGATTGACAGGATTGACAGGATTGAACAGGATTAAAGTTTGCATTTGAATCCTGTTCAATCCTGTCAATCCTGTCAAAACTCGAGCGTTGGACCACGTTGCACGGCTGGATTCCGGGATCAATCCTTGGGTGCAAGTCGCCCCATTGCGGCACCGACGATGGGCTTCAAGTTCACGACCACGCGGATCTTCAATTCGCTGCCGCCTTCGACGGAGATTGCGAAGACGGATCGCAACTCATCGTCAATGCCAAGAGTGTCACCGAACTGTTTGCCGGCTTCTTCGTTGCCGGCGGCAATCAATTTCTGCAGTCGTTTCGGGTTGATCGCAACGTCGAGAACACTGACAGGCGCTGGCTCCGTCTTGAGCGCGGCTTTAATTTGAGCGAGGGAGTCTTTGCCAACCGTGACGTAAATCCCTTTCGGGGCGAACGCGAAACTGACGCTCGCTTCGTCGCCCAAAATCGCTTTCGCTTCACTTGGCAAGAACGCCCCAACTTCCGCGTTGTGAATCGACACAGTTCCAGACTTTGCCACGTCGAGCTTGACCAAGTTCTTGACCTCGTCCGGTGCGGACTTGTGCAGCTTGCGCAGCTCTTTTTCCAACGCCGACGGGTCTTCAAATGAGATACCGATGTTTGCTCCAAACTTGCCCTTGGCATCCGGGCCAATCACGGCAGCGGCGATGTCGAAGTTGCCCGACTTCACGGTCCGCAGTAACCCTTGCAGGGCTTCTTTCGCAACGGGTTGATACTCCTCGGGCACCTTGTCGGCACCCGCTTTTTCGCCCTCTTTGAGGAGTGCTTCCACGGCGGCGCGAATCTCCGGCGCGAACAGTGGCAACCGGGTTTTGAAGCCCCCAGCACTTTGGTCGGTCACTAACCCGGCGAAGCGGTTGGTCGTCGGTTTCCGCTCCGTGATGTCCTTCGCCAGTTGCGTGCCTTTCAACCCGGTGATCCCTGTTTCGATCGACAGTTCGAGCGTCTTTGGGTCCACGTTCAGCTTGACCGTGTACACATCACCTTCCTTGTACTGCACATCGTTGATGCGCTTGACGTATTTCACAATCTCGCCCAGACCGTCTTTCAGCCCCTCAGGAATCGGGAAGGCGCTCATCACACCACTGAGTTGCCCCGATTGGGCCAGTACTTTTTCTTTCAACTCTTTCGAGTAGCGTTGCAGGTAAGTCTGATACGCCAACGTACTGGTTTCGCCGGGCGTAATCACGTCCTTCACGGCGAGCAGTTTCTCCGTTGCGAGTTCGGCGTCTTCCAGATTGATGCCGACGTAGGCGTAGCCGTTCTTGAATCGCATTCGGACGGATTTGTCACCGAGATTCGCATCGTCTGGCGGCGTGAGTTCGTACAGTCCTTTGATGTCCTTTACCAATTCCGCATCGACCTTCATGCGCTTCAGCAGCGCGAGGAAGTCCTTTTCGTTGGTCACCGGCACCATGACCACGCCGCCGATGTCTTCGAGGTCGTCTTTCAGAATGACGTACCCGCCGAACAACCGTGTCAAGTCGATCCCGGTGAACCCTTTTTCGCCGAGGGCGTCTTCGAGTTTTTCGTCGAACGTCTTCACGGCGTCCGCGACGCCGACTTTCTGGACGATGATTTTCACGTCTGCCAGAAGCTTGCCCAACGGTTGGGCTTGTACGGTGATCGCCGGGCCGTCCGTCTTCGCCGCTTGAGCGAAAATCGGCGTGGCGGTCGCGGCAAAAAGGGCTACGGCCAAGAAAGTTCGAGACATCATGCCAACCTCTCCTGTAAAAAAGTGACGTCGGGAAACGCCCCGTCATGATAGTGTGACACGAAGCGGACGCCACCAAAGTCAGTGAGGAAAGCGATGACCCCACCCGTAGCGACTAAGTTGCACCATCGGGCCGTTGTGTACTTTCAACAACTGCAAGACCGCATCTGTGTTGGTTTGGAAGAAGCGGACGGCGTGGCGATGTTCCGCGAAGACCGTTGGGATCGGCCCGGCGGTGGGGGTGGCCGCAGTCGGGTGATTGAAAACGGCGGCGTGTTTGAAAAAGCGGGCGTGAACTTCTCCGAAGTGTACGGCGAGTTCAGCCCCGAGTTCGCCAAGCAAGTCCCCGGCGACGGCCCCACCTTCACCGCCACCGGACTGAGCCTCGTGCTACACCCCCGCAGCCCGATGATCCCCACGGTCCACATGAACTTCCGGATGCTCACGCACGGCAGCAAAGCCTGGTTCGGCGGCGGCGCCGACCTCACGCCGTACTACCCGTTCCAGGAAGACGTCGTTCACTTTCATCGCACCTGGAAAGCGGTTTGCGACCAGTATGCACCCCTCGTCGATCACGCGAAGTTGAAGCAGGATTGCGATGAATACTTTCACCTGAAACACCGCAACGAAGCGCGTGGCGTTGGCGGGATTTTCTTCGACTACTTCGATTGCGGCGACCTCGAACACGCCTTCAAGTTCGTCCAAGATGCCGCCGAGCAATTCTTGCCGAGCTA
>JAYSXU010000127.1:0-17591 GCA_043716965.1 Fimbriiglobus sp. | reverse complement strand
CTCTCGGCTTTGGGGCGGGTTCATCGAGCACAGTGAAAAGCGTAGTGAGTAACAATGCAGGCAGTAGCAACATAAATTCCTCGGATGTGGGGCAACGGCGTGTCTCGTAGAGATGACGTTACAGTACCCGCAAATGCTACGACCGGAAAGAACGGCGAAGTCGATCGGCGTCTCGAAAGTGCCGTCGCGGGACGGATTATGACGGGAGGGTTATCGTGTGTTACGATTAAACATGACCCCAGCCCCCATCACTTTTAGGATGTCGTGATGCTAATCGGTACCGTAATCGTGGCGTGTCTGATTCTCACCGCCGACCCCAAGCCGACCGTGGTGAAACTCGGCACGCTTACCGCGACGGCTCCCGCAACCTGGAAAAGCGAAAAGCCGAACAACCTGTTGCGGTCATATCAGTTCAAACTGCCGTCCAGCGATCCAGTGTTCGCGGATGCGGAAGTGGCGGTTTACAAGGAAGCGTCGCCGAAAGTGGAGGAGAAGTTCACCGAATGGAAAGCCACCTTCATGCCACCGGAGGGCATGAATATCGACGACATTGCCAAGGTCTCCAAGTACGAAGTCGGCACAGCCACGGCGCACGTCTTGGACATCACCGGGACGTGGAAATATCGGGAACGGCCCCGCGACCCGAAATCGAAAGAAGAACTGAAACCGGACTACCGTGCCGTGTGGGTGATCCTAAAGGACAAAGAAGAGACGACGCACATTCGCCTCAGTGGACCAATGACCGTGGTGGAAAAACACATAACAGATTTCGAGAAGTGGCTGAAAAGCGCGAAGTAATGCCGTGTCTCTGAAAACAAGTTTCACCACAGAGGGCACGGAGAGCCACAGAGCAATCCAAAACATGTTTTTCTCTTCTCCGTGGTTCTCCGTGCCCTCTGTGGTGAATACTCTTGATTTGATTCAGACCGTTCCGAATTGTCGGTCGCCCGCATCGCCTAGGCCAGGGACGATGTAGCCCATCTCGTTCAACTGCGTGTCGATGGCCGCCAAGTACGCTGGGACATCGGGGTGGGCGGCTTGGAGTGCGGCAACGCCTTCGGGCGCAGCGATCAAGCCGATGAACTTGACCCGTGGCACGCCAGCCGCCTTCAAGATTTCGATTGCGGCAATTGCCGAACCGCCGGTTGCCAGCATCGGGTCGAGGACGAACGCCACGTCCAACCCGTGATTGGCGGGGAGCTTGTTGTAGTACGTCATGGGCTTCAAGGTTTCGTGGTCGCGGTAGATTCCCAGGTGCCAAACGACCGCTTCCGGCAAGGCGTCGTGCATCGCGTTCGCCATCCCCAGCCCCGCCCGCAACACCGGCACCAAGCCGATTTTGTCCGCAATTTCCCGGCATTCACACGTCATCAACGGTGTCGCCACCGTCACAGGTCGCAGACGAACGTCCTGAAGCGCGTCGTGAAAAAGCACCTGGGCCATCTCATAAACCAGGTGCCGAAACTGCGGCGATGGCGTGTCCTTGTGCCGCAATCGTGCCAGCTTGTGGTGAACAAGTGGGTGATCGCAAACATGAACGGCGGCGGGCATGGTCGGCTCCTACATCTTAAGTTGTCCGCACAAGAAATCAGATTTCACCACAGAGGGCACGGAGAGCCACAGAGTGAAATCCAAAACATGTTTTTCTCTTCTCCGTGGCTCTCCGTGCCCTCTGTTGTGAATCGTCTTTTTTACTTCCAGAAACTAGGTTCCAGTTCCTGCAAGTTGTGTCGCGTCGAAGCCGTGGGGCAACAGTTCTTGTACCGTGTATTTTGCGGTCTTGCCGTGGGTGTTGGCCAGGATCACTTCGGCATTCGGCGCAAACTCCCACAGGAGTTGTCGGCACGCACCGCACGGCGGCGTGAGACCTTCGACATCCGTAACCACCGCGATGCACTGAAACGACATCATCCCGTCCGAAATGGCTTTGACCAACGCCACCCGCTCCGCACAAATCGTCAGCCCGTAACTGGCGTTTTCGACGTTGCATCCGGTAATAACCCTGCCATCCGTTGTGAGTAGAGCCGCACCAACCCGGAACTTCGAGTACGGTGCGTAGGCTTTCAGGCGGGCTTCCGTGGCGGCGGCAATCAGGACAGCATTATTCATGAAATCGTCTCCAGTACGATGGACGTGGGTGACGGTGCGTTGTCACTGACCGTGAATGCGGACGATAGCAGCGAAACGGCGGCAGCCAAGTTTCCCTCATGCCGATAGTTCACCGTGAACACGGCTCCGTCTGCCGCAGTTTCTTCGCCCACGTGGGTGAGGACGTTCACGCCGACGGCGTGGTCGATTTTATCGTCGGCGCGTTGCCGGCCGGCCCCCAACAACATGGCCGCCACGCCGACTTTTTCCGCATCCATCGCGGTCACCCAACCGGCATGGGGAGACTTCACAATCGTGGTATGAGGGGCTTGCGGCAGAATGCGTTCGGGGTGATCGACGACTTGCGGGTCGCCGCCTTGTTGGGCGACCATTTGGCGAAACTTTTCTAGCGCCGCGCCGGACTTCAACGCGGCTTCGACTTTCTCAACTGCTGCGTTCTGATCGGTTGCGAGACCGGCAAACAGCACCATCTTCGCGGCCAGCAAAATCGACAGTTCACGCAACGCATCCGGTTGCCGGTTCGACTTGGGGTTCAGTATTTCGATGCACTCCGCGACCTCGTTCGCATTCCCGACGGCCCGCCCAAGCGGTGCGTCCATTCTTGTGATAAACGCTTCGACTTTCAGCCTGTTCGCAATGCCGACGCGGACCAAGGATTGGGCCAACGCGCGCGCTTCGGGGAGCGTTTTCATGAACGCGCCGCGACCACATTTCACATCCATGACCAGGACGGAGATTCCCTCCGCGAGTTTCTTCGACAGGATCGACGCCGTAATGAGCGGAACGCTCTCGACCGTGCCGGTCACGTCCCGCAGCGCGTAAAGTTTTTTGTCCGCCGGTGCGACATCGGCGGTCTGGCCGATCATCCCGATGCCGACGGCCCGCAACGCCGTTTGAAACTCGTCAATGCTCAAGTTCACCCGGAAGCCGGGGATGGCTTCGAGTTTATCCAACGTGCCGCCCGTGTGCCCCAGACCACGCCCGGACATCATCGGGACGACCACGCCACATGCTGCCGCCAACGGGCCGAGGATCAACGAGGTTTTGTCACCCACGCCGCCGGTGCTGTGCTTGTCCACTTTCACGCCGGCCAAGTTCGACAAGTCCACGCGCACGCCGGAATCGGTCATCGCGCGGGTCAAGTGTGCCGTCTCCGGGTCGGTCATCCCGCGAATGCAAATCGCCATCAGCAGGGCCGACAGTTGATAGTCCGGCCACGCGCCGTGACTGGCGGCTTGCACGAACGTAGTGATTTCGGCGGGGGTCAGTTCCCCTCTGTCACGCTTCTTGCGAATGAGATCGACCGCACGCATAACGACCCCGGAGCAGAAGATAACGATTGCTGTGTTTGTGTTTCTACTGAAGATCACGCTAGAATTCCCCATTCATTCGTCACTTAGGAGGTTCGTACCGTGGCTGATCGTTGGCTTCTCGTCGTCGCTGTGGAAAAGTACCTCGACACAACCCTCGGCACGGTTCCGTATGCCGAATCGGGCGCGCGGGGCTTAGCGGACGCACTGGCTGGAGCAGGCTATCCGAAGACGTACCACGTCACGCTGTTCGGGTCGCAAGCCACCAAAGCGATTGTCGAATCCCGGTTGCGTCGGCTGAAGCGAGTTCTGAAAATGGATGACGAACTACTCGTGTTCATCGCTGCACGCGGGTTTTCGCAAAAGGGTCGCGGGTTCATCGCCTGTTGGGACACGCAGTGGGACGATGTCGCCGAGATGGGCCTTGGTGTCATGCATCTTTTCAAAGAGTTGCACGCCACGAAAGCGTCTCAAATCACTGTGCTGCTTGACATTGGCAGTGGTACGCCACTGGAAGACTTTGAGCCACACTTGCACGGCGCGGAGTTGAAGCACGTCCTTTCCGACTCGCCAAAAATTGTGTTACTTGCCGTCAACGACGCCGATGAAGAGTCCCACGCCACCGCCAGTTTCAAGGCGACGCTCGGCACGCATTTGCTGACCGAAGCGTTTGCGGGCCGGGGCGTCAAGGCGATTAATAACGATGGCAGTGTCACCGCGTTGTCACTGCACGGTTACCTCGAAGACGAACTCCCGCGATTGTTGCGAAAGCACTTCGACAGCCACGCCGTGCAATCACCGCAACTGTACGGCGAACACAACGCGGCCAACCCGATTGCCGACCTTTCGCGGTTGGTGGGGCAAGGGCAGGGTGGAAGTTTACTCGATGCCGATCGGTTAAAACGGGTGCTGTTCCGCAGCGAGAGCCAAGGCCGCGTGAAGGATTTGACCGGGTTCCGCAAGGGGTTTCAGACGCCGGACAATGCGAGCGCGTCGTCCCGGAAGTTCATCGCCAAGCTGGCCACGGTTGACGTGAAGATCGACCTCGATGCTGTGTTTGAAGCGATCCGCGAGAACCTCGGGTACAAGCGGAAAGACGTCGATGTCTCGGCGGAGGGTGACGGAACCGGGATGATCCGCACGCCGGATTTTGAATACAGCGTGCGGGCGGAACTGGACCCGACCGATTCGGCCCGCGTCGCGTGGTGCCGCGAAGTGACACGCTTCATCAACCCCGGTTTCATTCGCAGTCCCGGCTTCGAGACCGTCTTCGGCAAGAGCTTCGATCAACTCGTCTTCGAGTTCGCCACGCCGATTGATGTCGAGAGCCTCGTCGATCGCCTCGAAGATTCCCCACCCAAGGGCGTGAAGATCACGGTCGCCAGCAACGGGGCGTCGTGTGACATCGCGTTGACAGGGTTCACCGGACGGGTCGTTGTCGATCGCAATTCGCTGATCGTGCGTGGCCGGGCGGGGAATTCCGCCGGGCTGTTGGACCAATTCTTGGCGTTCCTGCAAACCGTCGGTCCGCTCGGGGAACCACTCATGTTGCCCGGCTAAAATCGGGCGTCCCTCGTAATCTCGTTGACTCACAACCGGGAATGCGAACAATGACGTTGCCGCTATCACTACTCTTTCCGCCGAGGTCCGTATGTACCGTGTTCTCCTCTTCACCCTGCTCGGTGTCACCGCGTTGACATCGCAAGTAATCGTCGCTCAAGACAAAAATGAAAAGCCGAAAGCCCTACCGCGAATCGCCATCAACGACCCCGCCAAATTGAAGGATGACGCCGACTTCGTCATGCAGGGGGAGTACGTCGGTGGGGGCGGCGAAGGTGCAGACAAGGTGAAATTGGGAGCGCAGGTAATTGCAAAAGGTGACGGCAACTTCGATGTCGCGCTTTATAAAGGCGGCCTGCCGGGTAACGGCTGGGATGGCATATTAATGTTACCAGCCAAGGGCGTTCGCAAAGACGGCGCCGTGGAGATTCGAGAAGGGGACAAGGTCATTTCCACTCTCAAGGAAGGCGTAATTGTCAACACCGACAGCAAAGGTTTACCACTTCAGAAAGTCGCCCGCACATCCACCACAATTGACGCGAAGCCACCCGAAGGGGCGGTCGTGCTATACGGGAAAGCGGGGGACGAGGCGAACTGGGTTGGTGGCAAGTTGGTTGAGCTTTCGGACGGGAAGTTCTTGAACACGGGCATCAAGAGCAAGCAAGCCTTTGGTAGCTTCAATGCGCACGTCGAATTCCGCCTGCCGTGGATGCCAAATAGCCGTGGTCAGGGGCGGGGGAACAGCGGAGTCTATCTGCAAGATCGCTATGAAGTGCAGGTGCTGGATAGTTTCGGGTTGAAGGGCGAGAACAACGAATGCGGCGGGGTGTACACGCAGTACAAGCCGCTCGTGAACATGTGCTACCCGCCGATGGTGTGGCAGACTTACGACATCGACTTCACCCAAGCCGAGTTCGATGCCGACGGCAAAAAGACCAAACCGGCCCGGCTGACGATGCTGCACAACGGCGTCAAAATCCACGCCAACGTCGAACTGAAAGGCCCCACCGGCGGCGGCCAACCGGAGACCGCGAAACCCGGCCCGTTCCAACTGCAAAACCACGGCGACCCGATCGTTTATCGCAACATCTGGGTTGTCGAGAAGAAGTAGGATTGCCGCTATTTTTGCTCCCGCCTACGGGGGCCACGGATGGCCTCTGCCGTCAGGGGGTCGTCGGGCCAACTGTGCTTGGGGTACCGTGGCCGCAGTTCCTTCCGCACGACCGCGTACCCGGTTTTCCAGAAGCTGGCGAGGTCGTCGGTCACCTGTTGCGGGCGGTAGTTCGGGGCGAGTAGGTGTAACAACATCTTGATTCGCCCCCCCGCCAATCGCGGTGTTTCCGTCAGGCCGAACAGCTCTTGAATGCGGGCGGCCAGAATAGGCGGGCGGCCCGCTTCGTACTGAATCGCAATGAAACTCCCGCTCGGCACCTCCCACGTTTCGGGTGCTTCACGGTCCAGTAATTGTTGCTGCGGGTACGTCAACATTCCGCGCATCGAATCCAACCACGGCGCATTGCGGACATCAGCCAGCGACCGGCGACCGCGACACAGATGTTGCAGCAATTCGCCAAGCTCTGCGTCGGCGAACGACGGCAGATCCACGTCCGGCAACCACAGCTTCAAGCAGCGAATCCGTGTGCGGAAAATCCCCGCAGGCGAATCGGCTGACGGCAACACTTTGTCCAGGCGTTCCAGGCAGGCCACGGTCAAAACTTGCGTGGCTTGCTCTTCGTCGGCGATGTGCCCGGCGGTGTCGTCGATCACGAGATCGGCGAAGCGGAGTTGTTTGCGGGCGACCAGCTTTTCGGTCTGGGCGTCGAAGGTGACCTCGTTGACTGTCACCAGCTTGTCACTGGGCATCCATTCCCGTTTCACGCCGGACGCCATGCGCACGAACGACTCCACGCCGCCCGCTTCGACATCGACGCAGACGAACAGTTCCTCATCGACGACGCCACTTTGCGGTGCGAGTTTGACACCGCGACCGCCGATCATTTTCGCGCGCGGATCGTTCGGCGAACGCCGCCGTGCCAGACGGTCTGGAAACGCGGTAAAGACCGCATAAAGCAGGCTGGCATCGGGGTCGGCATCACGCGGTTGGTGAGCGTTGTGAAGCAATCGTTGCAACTGATCGCGGGCTTGCAAAACGCTGTAGGCACCGCCGCGATGGAGCCCCCCGAGGTGCGAATCGAGCCGTCCAGTTCGTTCAAACACTTCGACCGCTTCGACACGGTCGAGCAGATCCGAAATAGTGGCCGCGTGCTTGCGTGTAGGCGGACCACTGGTGTTGAATTCGCGTGAGAACGGGTCACGTTCGGAAAGCAGCGCTGCCGCCAATGCCGCCCGTGAAACAATACCAAGCCGTTGCCCTTCGAGCATCAGTCGCCCGATGCGGGGGTGGACGGGAAGTGTGGCCAACGTCTGGCCGAGTTTGGTCAGTTTGCCGTCGTCGTAGGCGTCAAGTTTTTGCAACAAGTTGATCGCCTGCACGATCGCTTCCGGGCGGGGTGGTTCGAGCCAGGGGAACTGTTCCACATTGGCTTCGCCGAGTGCGAGCAATTGCAGCACCGCACTGGCCAAATCGACGCGGCGGATTTCCGGCTCGGTTTGTTCGAGTCTGGCCCGGTGACCTGGTTCGTCCCACAGCCGCAGGCACATCCCCGGTTGTGTTCGCCCCGCGCGCCCGGCCCGCTGATCCGCCGATGCTCGCGAGATCGGCGCCAGCCGCAGGCGGTCCATGCCGACGCTGGCGTCGAACTCCATTTGCCGCGACAACCCGGTGTCAATGACCACGGTCACGCCATCGACGGTGACGGACGTTTCGGCCACGTTGGTGGCCAACACGATCTTGCGCGACGCGAGTTTTTGCAACGCCCGGTCTTGTTGCTCCGGTGGTAAATCGCCATGCAATGGCATTACGGCGATGTCGTGTTCGGAAGCGAATTGGGCCAGTTCATCGGCGGTTTGGCGAATCTCACGCAAGCCGGGGAGGAAGACCAAAACGTCGCCGGTCGTCTCATTCAACACGTCCCGCACCGCGTTTGCAGTGAACTCCGGCCACGGCGTTTCGGACCGCTTGGGTCGGTACTGAATCGTGACCGGGAAGGTGCGGCCTTCGCTGGTCACGATCGGGCAATCGCCGAGGTACTTGGCAATCGGCCCGGCGTCGATCGTGGCGGACATCACGACGACTTGCAGTTCTGGCCGCACCGTCTGCCGGATCAACCGGACCATGCCGAGGGCGAGGTCGGCTTCCAGCCCACGTTCGTGGAACTCGTCGAAGATCACCGTGGCAACCGTTTCCAGAAACGGGTCGTCGTGCAGCATCCGCAACAGGATGCCCGGTGTCACCGCGATGACACGGGTTCGCGGCCCGACACGGCGATCAAACCGCACCTGATAGCCGAACCGCTCCCCGAGCGCCGTCCCGTCCTCAACCGCCATCCGCCGCGCCGCTGCCCGCGCCGCCACCCGACGCGGTTCTAGCAACAGCACGGTACCCGTCGGAAGCGTTTCAATTATGGCCGGCGGCACGCGCGTCGTCTTCCCCGCCCCCGTCGGCGCCCGAAGCACAACAGCACCGGCGTGGGCAAGCTTCGCCAACAGTTCCGGCAGCGTCCCGTCAATCGGCAGTCGTTCAAGAGCCATGCGAGAATTGATAGCAGTTGCAGCCGGGTTGCGAAAGTGCCACGGGGGAAACGAGACGGATGGGAAGCTTGTAATCGAGAAGATACAGAAGCTTGACATGCCGGTAGATGTCGAGTCAAATCGAGCGCAGAGTTTTAGAATAACTTTTGCGGTGGCAGAAGGGTGCTTCGTAGCACATGACGGTGGGGCCATTGGGTCATGAGCAAAATTACGAAGACATTGGATCGCGTCCTTCGGGGCAACGCCGATGCCAACATTCGGTTTGCCGATCTCTGCGCTTTGTTAGTGCATTTGAACTTCGCGGAACGCATTCGCGGGGATCACCATATCTTCACTCGTGAGGGTGTGGAAGAAATCCTTAACCTCCAGCCCCGAGGCGGCAAGGCAAAGGCTTATCAAGTCAAGCAGGTCCGAGGGGTGCTGACGGCGTATGGTTTGGCAGGAGTGGACGAGGTCGAGGAACCGACAACGGTTGAGACAACTGACGCGGGTCCAGACCCATTGAGTGCGGAGGAGAACGATGGCGAGTGACATCAAGTACGAAATCATCCTGTATTGGAGCCGGGACGATGAGGCGTTCATTGCCGAGGTTCCGGAGCTTCCCGGCTGCGCGGCCGACGGGGTCACCTACCAAGAAGCGGTTGCCCATGTCGAAGTCGTGATCCGGGAGTGGATCGAGACGGCGCTGGCCTTGGGGCGACCCATCCCATCACCACGCGGGCGGTTGTTGTACGCATGAACTAGTTACGGTTCCCGACGGAGGAAGCTGCGGAAGCGTGTCAAAAGCGGCTCATAAAGAGGCTGCCGAACAGCGACGACATCTGGATCGTGAGCCGGGACATGACAGCCCAGGACTTTGGACAAGCAAGCGAGTCGGTTGCGATCGGGCCGGGTTAGGATGGTGTCCGTTCGCGGGCGGGATATTTGGGGAATCTGGCGTTTGGTGGGGAAAAGGTGCTTGACACTGCGACGGGTGTCAGGTTAAATCGAGCGCAATATTGCAGTATAGGTTATCTGATCGCGGAGGGCGTAGCAGTGTGGCTATCGCGGCTTGGAGTATTCTCGCTCGTCCCCGTTATAGGGTGTGGACCTACCTCCACTCCTCTCCCGAACACGCGCATCACTGCCGGTGACACCCGGCCAGCGACGATCAAGCAAGATGGTCACGGTGAGCCTGACAAACCAAATGCTGACGCCAAACCGGGCGGTGGTGTTGACGTAAAGAAGCCAGACACGCGGCCGTCGTTCGATGAGAAAGAAATGGTCCGCCCGCTCACCGAGTGCCGGGACTACTCGGTCGGTGACCACCGTAAGTTGCCGAACTGCCTGACGGTGTTCAAGGAGTGTGTTGCCGTCCCGTTCGAGGGGAAAACGTCGGAACAGTACAAGGACACGGTCCTCCAAGTGGCCCAACGGCCCTGCCGGGTTGTCCTCAAACTCGTCGATGTACCGGCGGACTATGACTACGCCGAGTTCGAGCTTCTGACGGACGAGGGCGCGTCTGCCTCGGAGGCATTAAAGCAGGGTGGCGATCTCGGCAACTACACCAAGCATCTACGAACCGCATTCGCCATCAACGATATCAAGAAGTCGAAGGGCCTTAACGCGAAGCGTCTGTCCATCGGCGATCGAGTGGTGTTGGTGGGCTTGGGGTATGTCGTGTCTGCATCGCCGTGGGGCGCCGCCAGTCCCCGCTACGGGATGCCACGCGGCGACGAACGGTATGTAATGCTCCGTGCCTTCGGCAAACCCAATAAGTATCATCCAAACGACTACGAGTTTTCGTTCATGGTCCGCAACTGGTACATTGCGTTGCAGTAAGGTAGGTCGAAAAAGCTCAGCAGTGGCAGTGACCGCTACTAAGCTTTTTCGACCTTTGTCACTTGCTGAATGATCAACAACACTATTCACCCCATTGCCCCCGGTGCGCAACCTGCTACACTTCCACGCAATCGGGTTGGCCATTGTGGGCTGGCCTCGTTCGTGAGGAGTTGCCCCGACGTTGAACACTCCGTTCCGTGACTTTTGGTGCAGGACTGCGGCGTTGGTCGTGGTCCTGTTGTGTTTTCCGGGCGTCGGGTTCGGGCAAGAGCCGAAGTCGTTGCGGTGGGGGACCGACCCGACTGGCGGGGCGCCGTTCGTTTATCAGGACGCGGCCGGGAACTACACCGGGTTCGAGTGGGATCTCGCGGCGTATCTGGCGAAGAAATTGGGCCGCACTAGCACGATGGTGGCCGGGGATTGGAGTAACTTGCCGCAACTGCTGGACAAGGACACCATCGACGTGGTGCTGAACGGGTACGAACTGCGAGAGGATCTGTGTTCCTCGTATGCCCCGACGCGGCCTTATTACATCTACCGGCTGACGCTGCTGAGCCGCAAAGATAACGACGCGGTTCGCGGGTGGGCCGACCTGTACAACCCGCGTCCGGACAAGGAACGCAAGACCATCGGCGTGCTTGGTGGCACGGTGGCTCAGGAGTATTTGGAGAAAGTGTACGGGGATAAAATCGACTTGCGGTCGAACCAGGATGTCGCCAACGTCATCAAACTCGTCGCCGATTCGCGGCTCGACGGCACGGTACAAGACAGTCCCGCCGCAACCTACTTCCTACGCGAGTTCCCCGAACTCCGTCGGGCGGGTGACGCCATTCGGCCTGGCTTTTATGTGCTGTACTACCGGAAGTCCGACCCGCAACTCGGCGAACAACTGGACCGCGCGATCAGCGACGGCATCCGCGACGGGTCGTTAAAAGCCATTGCCGACAAGTACAACCTCTGGTCCAAGGATCAGGAACGCCTCAGTTACTGGCTGAATCAACCGTGGCCGACGTTCGAGAAAGATGACGATGTCGAACCCACAGACGCGGACAAAGCCACGGATGAAAACCCGTTGCCCCGGTTGTTGAAGGAGCTGGTCTACGCCGCGTTGGTCACGGTGAAGCTGGCGCTGCTATCGTTTCCGTTGGCGATGGTGATCGGCTTAGTCGTCGCCATTGGCCGGGTTTACGGCCCGCGTTGGTTGGGCATTCCGCTAGGCATTTACGTCGAAGTGGTGCGGGGGACACCGTTGTTGTTGCAACTGTTCATCATCTTCTACCTGCTGCCGCAGTTGTTGAATTCGTCGGGTGTTGGGCTTTTGATGGGCATCGCTGCGGGCCTGACGCCGTTGGTTGCGGGCATCCTCGGGTTGGCGATTAACTACTCGGCGTATGAAGCGGAGAACTACCGGGCGGGGCTGTTGGCGATCCCAAAAGGGCAGATGGAGGCGGCGTTGGCGTTGGGCATGACCCGCACCACGGCGTTGCGGCGAATCGTGGTGCCGCAAGCCCTGCGGTTGGTGATTCCCCCCGTGACGAACGACTTCATCGCACTCTTCAAAGACACCTCGGCGTGCAGTATCATCCTCGTGGTGGAACTGACGCGGAAGTACAACGAACTGTTCAACTTCAACCGCACGCTCATTGTCGAACTCGCTTTCCTCACTGCCGGGCTTTACCTGCTGATGAGCTACCCGCTCGCACTATTGGCGGGACGGCTGGAACGCAAACTAGCGGCGCCATCACACGGAGGCCGACCATGATTCGCGTTTCCCAACTGGTGAAGTCGCACGGCCCGGCGCGCATCCTCGACGGCGTCGATCTGGAAGTGCAGACGGGCGAAGTCACGGCGCTGGTCGGGCCGTCCGGCGGCGGGAAGAGTACGCTGTTGCGGTGCATCAACGGCCTCGAAACGTTCGACGCCGGGACCGTCACCGCGTTCGGCCACATGTTGAACGGCAACGACGGGCGGCCACACGCCAACGCGACATTAGTGAAGTTGCGGCTGGCTGTTGGGATGGTGTTTCAGCAATTTCACCTGTTCCCGCACCTGACTGCACTCCAGAACGTGATGAGCGGTCCGCTGTATGCACTCGGGACCAATCGAGAGCGTGCGGAACAGGACGCACGACGATTGCTGGAGCGCGTCGGGCTGGGGAACAAGTTCGACGCCCGCCCGTCGCAACTGTCCGGCGGCCAACAGCAACGTGTTGCCATTGCCCGAACGCTTGCGGTTAAACCGTCAGCAATCTTGTTCGACGAACCGACGAGCGCCTTGGACCCGGCGATGGCAAACGAAGTGCTGAGCGTGATGCGCGACCTCGCCGCCGAGGGGCAGACGATGATCGTCGTGACCCACGACATGGACTTTGCCAAACAAGCCCACACGGTCCACCGCATGGAAGCCGGCAAGATCACACGAAGCGGACCACCGAGCGACGTGCTGGGGTGAGGAAACACGAGATCCGATTTGTAGGTCGTGTTCGAGGCTTTACGAGTCCCGACATGCGACTATTTTTTAGACAGGATTAACAAGATTAACAGGAATGAAATCCGATCTTCAAAATCCTGTTGAATCCTGTTAATCCTGTCTAAAAATCTTCTCGACCCAGCACCCTACAGATGCACTGTCGGGCCTCGTAAAGCCTCGACCACGACCTACAAGACAGAAATACGTTTCACAGAGGAGTTACCGATGCCCACCCAAATCATTCGTGTCGGCCACAGCCCGGACCCCGACGATGCGTTCATGTTCCATGCCCTGGCGAACGACAAATTCCCGACCGGGAATTATAAGTTCGTTCACCAACTCGAAGACATCGAGACGTTGAACCGTCGGGCGATGAACGGCGAACTTGAAGTCTCTGCCGTCAGCATTCACGCCTATGCGTACTTGCTGGACAAGTACGCCCTGTTGCCGAGTGGTTGCAGCATGGGCGACAAGTATGGGCCGATGATTGTCGCGCGGCGCCCGATGACGGTGGGCGAATTGCCGAGCATCAAGATCGCCGTGCCGGGGACGTTGACGACGGCGTTTCTCACACTGAAGTTGCTGTTCGATTCGCTCGGCAAGAACATCCCGGTGATTTACGATGTGGTGCCGTTCGATGAGATTATCCCGGCGGTCGAGTCCGGGAAGTACGACGCCGGACTCATCATCCACGAAGGGCAACTCACGTTCCAGAACCAGGGCTTGCACCTCGTACTGGACCTCGGCGTCTGGTGGCAAGACCGGACCGGGTTGCCGTTGCCGTTGGGCGGGAACGTGGTGCGGAAGGATCTCGGCAAACAAGCCATGTCCGAAGTCAGCCGGTTGATTAAGCAGAGCATTCAATACTCCCTCGATCACCGGGCCGATGCGTTGCAATACGCCCTGAAGTACGCCCGCGACATGGACATCACCCTGGCGGACAAGTTTGTCGGCATGTACGTCAACGATTGGACGCTGGACTACGGCCCACGCGGGCGGGAAGCGGTCCGGGCGCTGTTGGACGCGGCGTACAAAGCGGGCGTGATCCCCGCGCCGGTTGCGGTCGAATTTGTGGAATGATACACTCTGGTTTATGCAAACTCTGTTCACGTTCCTCTCGCCACTCAGTACCTGCGGGTATTTGCCGGACCGCCGGTGGCAGTTGCGGTACGAGATTGTCGGCGAGATGTCGCCCGACGATTATTCCGCACGGCTGATGGCTGGCTGGCGCCGCTTTGGGCACTCAATCTTCAAGCCCGAGTGCCCGAGTTGCCAGATGTGCCAATCCATCCGGGTGGATGTCAAAAACTTCCGCCCGGATCGCAGTCAGCGGCGTGCCCGTAAAGCGAACGAAACGGATGTCCGGATCGAGATCAACCCGCCCTCCGTATCCCGTGAGAAGCTCGCGCTCTACGACAAGTTCCACCAGTTTCAAACTGAACTCAAAGGGTGGCCGGAGCGCGGCAATGAATCGGCGGACGCCTATCTCGAATCGTTCGTGGATAACCCGTTCGTGACCGAAGAATGGTGCTATTTCGTGGGCGATCGGTTGATCGGCGTCGGCTACGCGGACCGGCTGCCCGTCGGCATCTCGGCGATCTACTTTTTCTACGACCCCGATGTCCGCGATCGGTCTCTTGGCACGTTTAACGTCTTGTCCGTCATCGCGCGCGTCGCAAAATTGGGGTTGCCCCACGCCTACTTAGGGTTCTACGTTCCGGGGTGCCGATCCCTGGAATACAAAGCCACGTTTCGCCCCAACGAAACCCGCCAACCGGACGGAACGTGGCAGCCATTCGTGAGGGTATAACTCGATTCACTGTGTTCACATTCAGCCTCAAATGGTAAACTGATTGCGATTCGTAAGACGTTGCTGGGAGTCGATCATGCCCAAACTTGTCTGCCCTGCGTGTGACGGTGCCTTTGACACATCGGGTATCCGGTACACGGGGTGCCCGAAGTGCGGCGTGAAGATTGATACTCGCGGTCCGGACGGACCCAAGGTCATGTCCGTGCAAAATCGAAACATCTCTCGACTGGACGACGTGGACCCGAACGAAAAGACCGCCAACCGCAGGGATGATGGGCTGAAGTCGAATCGTCGATCCCGGAAAGCCACAAGCGGTGGGGGCAAAAACTCAGACACCACCATGCGGTTGATTCTCGGGTTGCTGGTGGGGGCAACGGTTCTCGGGTTCGTGGTTGTCCTGGGCCTGTTCGTGTTGGGCTGGTTCGTGGTCGGCGGTTCCGACGGTGGCAAAGTGACCGTCACGTCCAATTCGACGCCGGGTCGGGCTTACGAATCGTCGCCGAACAACCCCCAGAATGGCAATCAACAACCGGGCTTTCAACCGGGACTGTTTCCGCAAAATGGTGGCAACGGCGGCACGAGTTTCCCCACCCCCAAGGGCGACCTTCCCGGTATCGACCCGGCTGAATTATCCCCGCCGGGGCTGGAACAATTGCTCCCGGAAATTGAGTCGATGTTCCCACCCGGCACGTTCCCACCGGGTACTTTCCCGCACGGGCCTGGGCAACCCGACAACCCAGGGCAACCGGGCCTGCGGCCGGGACTTCGCCCGCCGGGGATTGGGAATGGACCGGGAGGCATGATGCCCATTGGGCCGCGACGGTTGGGGCCGCAAGGGCAAATCCCCGGTCTACCGGGTGGCCCGGCACAACCCGTGGCGACCCCGATTCTGCTCTCGAACCTCCGGCTGGCGCGGGGTCTGAACGCATCCGGGGAACTGGAGGTGGACTATCAAAACAGTGTGCATGGGCTACAAAATCACTGGCACGTCATCAAGATCAAATCGGCGGAAGGCGTGACCGATGTGCGGGCCATATCGAGCGGGCTACACGCAATACGCGGTACGGCACGAATCCGCCCGCCCAAAGGGCAAAAGTTTTCCGGCGCGGTTGAGGTTTGGGTTATCGTTACCGATGGCGTCAACTTCACCGAGGGGCAAGTTGTTTCCAACACCGTCACGCTAGGGCAATGACGTGACGGGTTGAAACGGAGAACACTCACGCCACGCGGTTTGGTAGCCGCAGCAACACCGGCTCGTCTTCAATGTCGGCAACTCGATTCATCACGAGGTTCATTAATCGCTGAACCTCGGCTTGGACGTCGCCCAGTTCTTGTTCCGTTCGTTGCGCCCGAGCCACGTCGATCGAAATCACGACGGCTTGCTCGTTGGTCGTGCGCGATTCTTTCATGTTCTCCACAGCCACTGCTTGCTCCGCGTCTGCCAGGGCATTTCGTTGTTCGATCGTTTGCGTCAGCCGCTGCGACAACTCCCGGTACCGATCGTCCGCCTTAGCCGTGTCCTGGTTAAGCTGTGCGCGACGATGGTCAATGTCCATGCGGAAGTGCGTGAAGTGGCGTTCCCAGTGTCGGCGCAAAATACGCAATCGTCGTTGTGCCAGCGGCCCGCGTGGCCCGGTGGTGAGTTCGTCCTGTAAGTGTGATGTCGCAACAGCGGATTCCGCAACTTCCGCCGTCGTCGTGATGAACCGTTCCCGGAGTTGGTCGAACTCGGCTTGGACGAGCCGATACCGGGCGCGGGAACTTTCCCACATTTCTAGCTCATTCTTAATCTGCCAGAGTTCGTGTTTGCGAGTCGCGGACCACTTGCGACACAGATCTGTCAGTGACGTTTCCCAGTTCAGCAGGTGTTCGCGTTTGGCGTGCAATTCGGATTCGCTGCGGTCCCGGTTGGCGAGTGTGGTCGCCTCCTGGGCACTCAACGACAGTTGCCACGCTTCCAGCTTGCGGCGGAGATTCCACATGTCCAGCGCACGCTCGCGGTGGGTCTTCTCGACGGCCACCAATTCGTGTTCTTTTTCTTCGATCGCCATTTCGCGTTGGTCGAGATTTCGGGCCAGGGCTTCAATCTCGTGGATCGTTTGGCACTCCGTGGATTGCCACATTCGTCGCGCCACTTCGATCGCCGCGACTTGCTCCGCAACCACGCTACGTTGATCGTGGAGGTCCACTGCCCGCCGTTCCAGTTCCGCACGGGCGTGCTGCAAACTCAGGCGTTCGCGGTCCAACTCCCGGTCCCGTAACGCCAATTCGGTCAGCAATTCTTGGGCGTCCCGTTTGGCGTTCGAGTTCAAGGCCACGCGGTCATCGAAGCCCGGAATGATCGTGAGGCTTGCACTCATCGGCGATGAGTTGCCGATGTGCGATTCGAGAACAGTGCGTTGCGCTTCGAGTTGTTGCACCACAACCTGGCTTTGTGCGGCCCGCATTTCGAGCCGGGCGATTTCATCGAACAGGGCCACGACTTGGCTCTCCAGTTCGTGCCGTTTGGCTTCGTGGTCGTGTTCCGATTGAACGAGTTCCGCTTCGCGCTGAATCAAGACGTGCTGTTGGCGCGCCAGTGTTTCTTCAACCTCCTGGCGATCCGTGTGCAAGCGCCGTTGGCTTTCGGTGAGGAGTTCCCAGGCGTCTTGCAAACGCTGTTTGTAATCATCGGCATCGGCGTGGAATTGAGCTTGCTGCGCAGCGTTCCACGTGGCTTCGTCTGTTAAGCGTTGACGGTCGGCGGCGATATCGGCCCGTTCGGTGGCAAGAACTTCTCGCTCCGCCGCCCACTTGGTTTTCATCCGCTTCAAGTACCGGCCGTAAAGTTTGCGTGCCCGAACGCGGTCGTCCCGAGTCGC
>JAYSXU010000126.1:0-5832 GCA_043716965.1 Fimbriiglobus sp. | reverse complement strand
CGCGGGTGCCGTCGTAGAATGCGATGGCTTGGCCAGGCGTGATGGCGGATTGGGGTTCGGTGAACTGGACTTCGGCGCCGCCATCTTGTGTGGGGATCACGGTGGCTGGGCTGCCCGTGTGACGGTAACGAATCTTCGCCGTACACAGTAGGGGTTCGGTTGGCGTTGGGATTAGCCAATTGATCCGGGATGCCATTAGACCACTGGCGAGTAAGTCTTCGGAATCGCCGACAACCACGGTGCGCGATTCGGGGATGATCTCCAGCACGAACCGCTTCTTACCGGCTGCGATACCCAGGCCCTTGCGTTGGCCGACCGTGAAGCGGTCGATGCCGTCGTGCCCCCCCAGAATCGTGCCGTCTTTCTCTTGGATCACGCCCACGAGTTCCGCGTCCGGGCGGCGCTTGCGGACGACGTCCGTGTGGTCGCCACTGGGCACGAAGCAGATCTCGACACTGTCCGGTTTCTCCGCGACGGTCAACATCCCGGCGTCGCGGGCGATCTGCCGCACCTCGGACTTCGCCAGCCCGCCGATCGGGAACAGCAAGCTCTTCAACACGTCACGGTTGATGCCGTGGAGCACATACGATTGGTCCTTTTCGGGATCAAGCCCTCGGTGCAATTGGGCGTCGCCGTTCCCGTCACGCAGGATTTGGGCGTAGTGCCCCGTGGCGATCCAGTCCGCGCCGAGTTGTTGGCCGAACGTCCAGAGTTGCCCGAATTTGAGCCAATTGTTGCACACGACACAGGGATTGGGCGTGCGGCCCTTCAGGTACTCGTCGGCAAAGTAGTCGATGATTTGCGCGAACTCGCGTTCAAAATCGAGGGCATAAAACGGGATGTCGAGCTTGTCCGCCACTCGGCGAGCGTCGCTGGCATCAATAGCGGAACAGCAGCCTTTCTTGTTGGCTTTGCGCGTGTCCGGTTCCTCGGTGTGGGCGCCGGTCCGCATGAACAGCCCGACCACGTCGTACCCCTGCCGTTTCAACAGTACGGCCGACACGGAGCTATCCACGCCGCCGCTCATCGCCAACACAACCCGACCCCGCATGATGACCCCTCGCCAATCTTAGAATGACCTCCCGATAGTATAGATGGTTCGCCACAATCTGGGATGCGGTTTCTGATTAGGAGGCTCGAGAGGGTGCAGCTAATTTCTCTATGGGGTCAAAAAAGGAATGCCAACCGCAGAGGGCACGGAGTCACAGAGAAATCCAAAACAATTTGAATTGATTTCTCTGTGACTCCGTGCCTCTGTGGTGAATTCTGATTTAAGAGGCCCAGAGCGTTTAGTAGACCCCCCCGATTTTAAGAATTCGCCGGGTGGACTTCAGAAGAATTCACCAGCGCCATGCTATTTTCGTTTGGCGGGCGTAGCCGGAAAATTTCCCGCTACGGGTGGGGTGGGAGTCGTTACTTCCAGCGAACTGCCCGATTCCGCTCCTCCCGTTCAATCTTCGTCCGCGCCCCAGACGCAGACGCCGAAGCCGTTGAGGTCCACGTCTTCGCCTTTTTCGGGTTCGCCGGGGCCGCCGCGGTCCAGCGAGAGCCGAACGAAGGCCCAGAAGCAGGTTTTTTCGTTCTGCAGGTCGTAGCCGTTGGCGTCCGTGTCGGCTTCGAGCAGCCACCGCCAGCTTCGCTTCTCGGTGCCGGTGTCGGCGGCCTCTTCTTGCCACCCTTTTAGCACCCGCGAAATGTTCTGCACGGCCTGCCGCCACGCCTTCGTCTCTTCGATGTGAACTTGCAACTCGTCGGGGGCGGGTTCAAATTCGGCGCCGGGCAGGGTCTTCATCGCTTCAAACAGCCGGTGTTCTAGCGCCGAGCAGCGCCACGGCGACCACAGGTAGAACGTGACGCCAGGGGTTTCCATCGTCAGCCCGTACAGTTCGACCTTCATCGGTGTCCACTCCCTACCCGGCCCGATGCGGGGCCGTAAAACGCCTGTTGACGATGTAGTGTGAACTGTAACCCGGACACCCCACCGGGGAAAGACCGCTCGGCGGTTCCGCCCCCTGAAACTTCCCGGATTCGTCCGCCCAGGCGAACTCGCGGCCCTTGAAGGATGTCTCACCAGCATGAAGCTGCCTACAACTGTTGACTACCCCGTCATTGCGATCGGCGACTTGCACGGGCGGGTCGAGTGGTTGAATAAACTAATGGCGAAACTGGAACAACTCCCGGAGTGGCCGACCGCCAAGCTGGTGTTTCTCGGCGACCTCGGGGACCGCACCAACACCGTGCGAGAACTGGTCGATCGGGTGTTGGAGCTACTTCAAACAAAGCCGGGCAGCAGTTGCGTCATGGGTAACCACGACCTCGCTCTGGTTCGGGCAACGGGCTTGGACGACCGGGATCCGTCCGAATACTGGGTTAAGCGGTACGGCGATTCCTACGACCACAAGTACACATTTGAAAGCTACCTCCGGCGCACGCCGGATTCCTTCCACTACCAGAATTGGCAGCAGGATCTGGTGGAATTGAAAGCGACGATGCCGATCAGTCACCGGGAGTTGTTCGCTAACTTGCCGTGGGTTGTGGAAGCAACCGGACATCTGTTTTTGCACTGCGGGCTGTCGCACGAACTCGATTGCCCGGCCACGGTTCAGCTTGAATGTTTGCGGCGAAAGATTTGGGACCGCGCCGTCGTGAACCCGAAGTTCGGTACGAAAACCGATCGGTTGTTTACGCCCGACTACCCCGTCTGGCTCGGCGCCGACCGCAAGTCGTCCCGCAACCCGCTGCCGTTCCCCGGCAAGACGCAAGTCAGCGGACACGAGTACACCAAGCACCCCGACGCCAACCCCGTCCGCATCTGCATCGACACCAGCGGCGGCACGAGAGAACCCCTCACCGGCTGCTTGCTGCGTGGCCCCGGAATCGAGCCAGTGTTTGTGTTCAGCGACGAGTCGGTTTAGAATCGTTCACCACGCAGCAACAAAGATGCGCGTCACAGGCGTTGGTGGAAAATTTGTTCGCACTGTTAGTAAACCGGGTTTTCAACCCCAACGCCCAACTCGATCGGCTTGTGGATCGCAAACAGTTGGATCCGCCACAAACTAAGCAACGCACAGTCCAACCCCACCACCGCGCGATCCGGGGTCCGCCGCCGCCGTTTGTTCCGACCGAACGTCGGCTTCATCGTGCGAAACGGCAACGCGACCCCCATCGTCAGGCGGCTCACTTGCCGACGGAGCCGCCGCAGCACCAACGGCGGCTGCCCACGCCACGCCGCCGCATCGGGCCAAAAAGACATGACGCCGTCGCCGGCCCGAACGCTGCCGTACTTCCGCAACAGCGTCACGCCCGCGCCCACCCGGTCTGCGAACAAAGTGTGCAAATTTTCGTGACGCCTACACAATCCAACTCTTGATCGCGGTTTTCTGATCCCATTTCCTTGAACGACTTGTTATGCTAATGGCACCCTGCCAGATTGCTTTTCTCTCAACGAGCGTGTGATGCGTTTGACAATCTTGCTCGCCGCTGTCTTTGGCCTGTCACCCACTGTTGGTTTTGCTACGGAACCGGTGTCGTTTCAGAACGATGTGATGGCGGTGTTGTCGCGGGCGGGGTGCAATGCGGGTGCGTGTCACGGCAACCTGAACGGTCGGGGTGGGTTTAAGCTTTCGTTGCGTGGGGAAAACCCGGCGGGCGATTTTGTCGCCCTGACGCGGGACATGCTGGCCCGCCGGACCGATGTGACGAACGCGCGTGAAAGCTTGCTGTTGAGGAAAGCCGCCGGGCAGTTGCCGCACGAAGGCGGGGCGCGGTTTTCGGTGAGTAGCACGGAGTATTCGCTCCTGCTCCGGTGGGTCGAAGCGGGGACGCAATACGATACTGCGTCTCGCATCAAGCCGGTGAAACTCGACGTGACGCCGGTCGGGCAAATCCTCGTCGCCCCGGCGGATCGCACCAAGCTGAACGCCGTTGCCCACTTCGCGGACGGCAGCAAGCGGGATGTCACGAACTTGGTCACGTTCGAGACCAACAACGTCGGCGTGGCCAAGGTTCACCAGACGGGCGACGTGGTGAAGGAACAAGACGGCGAAGTCGTGGTCCTGGTGCGGTATCTGGATTTACAAGTGCCGGTGCGGTTGGCGTTCTTGCCGAACCGCCCGACGACCGATCTTTCGCAAGTGCCGGTATACAACGCCATTGACCGCCACGTTTTCGCCCAACTCCAACAATTGCGAATGACGCCGTCGGAACTGTGTTCGGACAGCGTGTTCATTCGCCGGCTTTACCTGGACGCTTGCGGCATTACACCGACCGCCGACGAAGTGCGAAAGTTCCTGGCGGACACCACGTCCGATAAACGGGTGAAGCTGATTGATGCGTTGCTGGCACGTCCGGAGTTTGCGAACTACTGGGCGCAGAAGTGGTCGGACTTGTTACGCAACGAGGAGAAGTCGCTGGACCACAAAGGGGTGCAGATTTTCCACCGCTGGATCAAAGCCTGGATCGCGGAGGATAAACCGCTCAACGACTTTGCCCGCGAAATCCTGGCCGGTCGCGGCAGCACTTACGCCAACCCGCCTGCCAACTTTTACCGGGCGATCCGCGACCCGTATCAGCGGGCGGAGTCGGTGGCGCAGGTGTTTCTCGGGTTGCGGGTGAGTTGCGCGAAGTGCCACAACCACCCGTTCGACACGTGGACGCAAGACGACTACCACCGCTTCGTGGCCTTGTTTGCCCGCATCGAATACCGGGTCACGGACAACGTCCGCCGGGACGATCTCGACAAGCACGAGTTCAACGGCGATCAACTCGTGTACGTGACCCACACCGGCGAACTACCCCACCCGCGTGGCGGCAACGCGGTGCCGAAGTTCCTGGGCAGCAATCAAACCGACTTGGACGAAGACCGCGTGACGGCGCTGGCGGATTGGGTCGCGTCCGCGCAGAACCCGTTCTTCGCCCGTGCCCAAGCGAACCGCATCTGGTCCCACTTGATGGCCCGTGGGCTGGTCGAACCGAACGACGACTTCCGCGTCAGCAACCCGCCGATCAACCCGGCGTTAATGGACCACCTAACCCACGAATTCACCTCCGGCGGGTACCGCTTAAAGCCGTTCGTTCGGCACGTCCTGAACTCGCGCGTTTACCAACTGTCTGCATCGCCAAATGAAACGAACGCGGCGGACGACTTGCACTATTCCCACGCCGCTGTCCAACCCTTGAAGGCCGAGCAACTACTGGACGCGCTCGCAAACACGTTCGCCGTGCCGGTGAAATTCCCCGGCTACCCGATGGGGATGCGGGCGGGCGAAGTCCCTGCCACACCGCTAGTTGGCCGTCGCGGACGAGATTCCACGACCGGAACGCGGTTCCTGAAAGTTTTCGGTAAGCCGGACCGATTGTTGACGTGCGATTGCGAACGCAGCGAAGACCCCGGCATTTTGCAAGCCTTCCAACTGATGACCGGCGAACTGGTTCACATGCTAATCCGCACTCCCGGCAACCGCATCGGCCAACTGCTGGACGCCAAAGCCGGCGAGAGCGAAATGCTGGAAGAACTCTACCTGAACACCCTCGCCCGCACCCCCACCGCGACCGAGTCCGCCAAGCTCCACGACTACCTGCAAAACGCCAAAGACCCCCGCAGTGCCTGGGAAGACATCGCGTGGGGTCTGGTGAACTCGAAGGAGTTTTTGCTGCGGCGGTAAATGTGATTTTATGACACGTCCAGTAGTCACACGGTGTCACCGTTCGGGGTGAACGACAAGAGCAGCTCCAGCGTGTACTCGCACTCCGTCGGGAAGTCGGCGATAGTTAGTTTCGTTTCGATCGCGGCCCGTTCGACGGCTTCGCGGTAGACATCAGTCAGCATAGTTT
>JAYSXU010000125.1:0-1987 GCA_043716965.1 Fimbriiglobus sp. | reverse complement strand
CGCAGTTAGGACGTTCGGCAGGTTTGCAACCGGAGAAATTTCACCCGGTACTTTCGCACTCGGACATCCGCCTGAATCATAGCGATAGAACGGTGTACAAAAGAAAACCGTCTAACTGCGTAACTCTTCTTCGTATTCGACCCCACCGGGCAACGCCGTGAACGATTTCACGTGGTCGTGTTCAACGTCTGTGCTATTCGGTTCATGCGTGCTCGGTTCATCGTTCGGTTTTGCGGCTTGCCCGCTGCCGGTTCGTCGGGGCGGTTGGGCTCCCGCTTCGGTCGCTTCCGCTGGTAGGAATCCTTCCCCGCCGCGCCCAGTCGCTCTGTAAAACTCGCCCCCGAGCAACCCCACGCAGCGGCCGGCATCGAGCGGATCACCGCAATCGCCAATCGCCAATCGCCAATCGGCGAACGCGCCCGTGCGCGTCGCGGTCGGCGACCAAACCCAAGCGACCTCGCGCGGGAAGTTTCCCCCGAAAAGCAATCGTTCACGGCGTTGCCCGGTGGGGTCGAATACGAAGATCACTAGACACACTTCCGCCAACAAATATGCCGCTTACCCTACTGGATGACCACCCGGGCGACTGACGTCGCCGGTTCGCCTAAACCCTGTGTGATGGCCTTCACGAACCTCTCACGTGACTTCGCTCATACCGGATCGTAGCATATCCCCACTACCCCGCCTGGAGGCCCTTCATGCTGCGTCGCCTGCTGCTTTTCCCCGTTCTCGTCGTCCTGGTTGTGTTGCTCATCGTGGCGTGTCGCCCAATCGGTGCTGCGGATGAACCCAAGCCTAAGAAGCCGAAGGTGCGGTTGGCGGTGGTTGTGTTCTTCGACCAGATGCGTGGCGACTACGTGGAAAAATGGCAACCGCTATTCGGGGACGGCGGCTTCAAGCGGATGCAAGCCGACGGGGCGTGGTTCACGGATTGCCACTACCCCTACGGCACCACGACGACTGGTCCCGGTCATGCGTCCGTGTTGGCGGGGTGTGGAGGAAATAAGCACGGGATCATCAACAATTCCTGGTTCGATCGCAAAGAAGGGGCGGTGGTCAATTGTGCAACTTCGAGCCGGTACGACATGACGCCGGTGCGGCCTGTGGTTGAAGAGGAACCGGAGACCAAGACCACAACAACCTTGGTGAAGACGGCAGGAAACCCCGATCGGTTCCTCGGGCCGACGCTTGCGGACGTGCTGAAAGAGACCACGGCTGGTGCTGGCAAAGTGTTCGGCGTGTCGCTGAAGGATCGTTCCGCGCTGTTCCCCGTCGGTAAAAAACCGGACGGCGCGTACTGGTTTCAAGGCGAGTTCGTCACCTCGTCGTTCTACCGCGATAAACTGCCGAACTGGGTCGCGGACTTCAACAAGTCGGGGTTGGCGGACAGCTACTTCAAGAAAGAGTGGACGAAGTTGCGCGAAGACATCGACTACGCAAAATTCAGCGGCCCGGACGACGGCCTCGGCGAAGGCAAAGGCAAGGCCCAAGGGGTCTCGTTCCCCCACCCCATGACCGGCGGCAAGGACAAGATCGGCAAGGAGTATTACGAAGCGGTCGCGTATTCCCCGTATGGCAACGAGTTACTCCTCGCGTTCGCCAAGGCGTGCATCATCGAAGAGAAACTGGGCCAAGACGACGTGCCGGATTTGCTCAGTATCAGCTTTTCCTCGAACGACCTGATTGGGCACGTCTGGGGGCCGGATTCGCAAGAGGTGCTTGATGTCACGCTTCGGTCGGACCTGATCGTGCAGAACCTGATGACGTTCTTGGACGAAAAAGTCGGCAAGGATCAATACTCGCTGGTCATCACCGCCGACCACGGCGTGTGCCCGAACCCGGAAGTGATGGCGGCCAAAGGCACGGACGCGAAACGGATTTCCCCGATTGCATTACTCACGGGTGCGGAACGCCACCTGCGTGAATCGTTCGGTAAACCGGATGCTGCTAAGGTGGATGATGCGAAAGAGGACGGTACCAAGAAGAA
>JAYSXU010000124.1:0-17607 GCA_043716965.1 Fimbriiglobus sp. | reverse complement strand
CCTGCAATATCAAATTTATCGCAACGGCATAACAAAGACAAGGTTAAGATTGAGAGTCCGCCAGATATTCACTGCTTTTGAAAAAACCACATGGGCGTTGCGCGCTCACATAAATCCGACACCCGCGACCCGCGACCCGGTTCGCCGTATAATCCCCCCATGCCTGCACCGCCGCTTGATGTTGTCACCCTCGTTCGTCGCGGGCAGTTGTACGCGCAGCGGGGGGATTTTGTGCGGGCGTTGGAGGCGTTTACGGGGGCGATTGACCTGACGCCGTTGGACGCGGAGTTGTACTACCAACGTGGCAACGCTTACGCAGCGGCGGGGCAGTTTGAACTGGCGATTGAGGACTACACCGAAGTGGTCGCGTTGAAGCCGGACTACGCAGCGGCGTTCCACAACCGGGGGTTGGCGAACAGCGATCGCGGCCAACTGGATGACGCGATTGCGGACTTCACATCGGCGGTTGCCCTTAGTCCGACGGACCCCGATCCGCTCAACGGTCGCGGGGCGGCGTACAGTCGGAAGCGGGAATATGACGCGGCTCTGGCGGACTACGCCACGGCGTTGACGCTCAACCCGGACAACTTTCGCGTCTACTACAACCGGGCCAACACCCTCGCGGCCCAGCAGAAGCACGCCGAGGCGGAACTCGATTATACGGAGTCGTTACGGCACAACCCGCGCAACCTTCGGGGCTATTTCTACCGGGCTTTGACCTACGAAGCGCTGGACCGGGTTGCCAACGCGATTGCGGATTTGACCACGGCGTTGCGGTTGGACTCGCAGTTCGACGACGCCTATTTTCAACGGGCCAGACTTTGGGCGTTGCAGGACGAACACCACAAGGCGATCGCGGACTACACCTGGGTGATCCACTACGACCCCGAGAACGGCGAGGCGTTCAACATGCGGGGGGTGGCCCACGCCGAGTTGATGAACAGCACGAAAGCCATTGCCGACTTCACGAAGGCGATCGAACTGGACCCCGACGACGTGAGTCCGGTTTACAACCGGGGGTTAACGCAAACGCGGGTCAAGGATTGGGAAGCGGCCCTGGCCGATTTCACGGAAGCGATCCGGTTGGACGCGGACGACCACTCGACGTTCTTGCAACGCGGCTATGCGTACCTGGAACTGCTCGACCCCGAGCGTGCCGTCGTCGATTTCACCGAAGCGATTCGGCTGCAACCGACGAACCCGCGAGCATTCTTTGCCCGTGCCGTCGCCCACCGACACCGGGCCGACTACCCTGCCGTGATCGTGGATTCAACGCAAGCCATCGCCATCCGCCCGGAGTTCGCAGCGGCGTTTGCCCAACGCGGTGCGGCCCATTCCAAACTGCAACAATTCCCCGAAGCCCTCGCCGACTTCCGAGCGGCGGTCACGTTGGAACCCCAGGAGCCGTCGTTCAACAACGCCCTGGCGTGGCTCTTGGCCACCTGCCCGGACGCCAGCATTCGCAACGGTGCCGACGCCGTGGTTCACGCCAGCAAAGCCTGTGAATTGACGGGCCAAGTCGTCATGGGGTACTGCGACACCCTGGCGGCTGCCCATGCGGAAGCCGGTCAATTCGAGCAAGCCGTCACGCTGCAAGAACTGGTCCTCACCACCATCCCCGCCGACGAACAATCCGACTACCAACACCGCTTGCAGTTGTACCAAACCAACCAACCGTACCGCGAACCCGTGCCACTGGCATGAAAATATTAGCACTCACGCGATCCGAACGCTGGATGCTAACACGTTAACTCAACGGGTGAACTCTCTGGAAATTGGACGGTGCGGAAATCGGTCTGTGGCCCCGGTAGGGGTCATGGAATGTAGCCAGGGGTGGAGCGCTTCGCGGAACCCCTGGAAGCGGGTGCACAAAACTCGACTACCCTGAAGGGGCAGAGGAATTCCTTCGCCCCTCCAGGGCGAGTGAGAATGGGGAGTCTCTGTCCACGGGTTGCGCTTCGCTTCACCCGTGGCTACATCCCGGTGCCCCTTCAGGGCACAAAGCCAGCACCATCCGAGCCACGACGGTAACGGAGTGGCCCAACGGTCCCCACACGAAACAGCGTGTTACCAGTAGAGAAGCGTAGCGTGGGCGGAGGGTTGGGCCACTCCGTTACCGTCGTGGCTCGGTAAAGTCGAGCGTCAGGCCACGTCGTTAAGCTTCCTCGACCACGAGCTACAAATCCAAGTGAAAGATTTGATACACCTCGTCGGGACAAAAAATCAGTACCCGTGTGAAAGGTTCATTCGCCGCCGGTGTGCTGGTTGGAGAGGGAAACGAATGGACGGCCCCGGTACACGCCACACGCTAATTACCAAACTCCGCGACCCGAGCGATCGGGAAGCGTGGCGGGAGTTCGTGGCGATTTACGAACCGCTGGTCTACCAACTGGCCCGCCAGAAAGGGTTGCAAGACGCCGACGCACGGGACGTTTGCCAGGACGTGTTTCGTGCCGTGGCTCGTGCGATTGATCGCTGGGAACCGGCGGCGGAACGGGGTACGTTTCGCGGGTGGTTGTTCACGATCGCCCGCAACTTGGTGATTAACTTTCTCAGCCGCCGTGACCGGCACCCCCGTGGCAGTGGAGATTCCAACATGCACGCCCTGCTGAACGAAATCCCGGCGGTCGATCCGGGGGTGACCGCCCAGTTTGAAACGGCGTACCGGCGACGGCTGTTCCACTGGGCCGCCGAGCAAGTCCGCGACGAGTTCACCGCCAAGACGTGGCAAGCGTTCTGGCAAACCGCCGTCGAGAACCGACCCGTCGCCGAGGTCGCAGCGGAATTGTCATTGAGCGTTGGGGCAGTCTACATCAGCCGCAGTCGCGTCATGGCACGGTTGCGAACCAGCATCGAAAAACTCGGCGAAGAAACCGCTACCCAAATCGGAGGGGACAATGGTTACGCGACTTGACCCCCGGCACCCTGACCCGGACGCCTGGAAGAACTTGTTGGCGGACCGCCTGCCGCCCGTCCGTATCCACGAGTTGGAGTTTCACCTGGAGCGCTGCCCGGATTGCCAAGGGACGCTCGACGAGTTGGCGGGTGGCGAATCGTGGTCCACAGCGGTGCGAACCTATCTCAGCGGACCGGCGGATTCGGAGCCGTTCACCCGGCTTGGAACTGTCGATCCCGACGAGGACACGCTCGACTTCTTGACGCCCTCGGAGTTCCCAGATTCGATCGGTCGGTTCGGGCCGTATGAAGTGAAGGGCGTGCTGGGGCGTGGCGGCAACGGCATCGTGTTGAAGGCGTTCGACGGCGGCTTGAATCGGTTCGTCGCGGTGAAAGTGATTGCGTCGGTTCTGGCCGGGAACGGTGCGGCCCGGCGGCGGTTTGCACGGGAAGCCCAAGCCGCTGCCGCCGTCGTTCATGAACACGTTGTCGCGGTCCATTCCGTCGATGAAGCGGGCGGGCTACCGTTCATTGTGATGGAGTACATCAAGGGGCGATCGCTACAAGACCGCATCGACCGCCAAGGCCCGTTGGACGTGGTCGAAATCCTCCGCATCGGGATGCAAACGGCCTCGGGGCTTGCCGCCGCCCACGCCCAGGGGCTGGTTCACCGCGACATCAAGCCCGCCAACATCCTGTTGGAAAACAACATCGAGCGGGTCAAGATCACCGACTTCGGCTTGGCCCGTGCCGTCGCTGATGCCAGCCTGACGCAGAGCGGGATCGTGACCGGAACCCCGCAATACATGGCCCCGGAACAGGCCCGTGGCGAGGCAGTCGATCACCGGGCGGACTTGTTCAGCCTGGGCAGCACGCTGTACGCGATGTGTGCCGGCCATGCGGCATTCCGGGCGGAATCACCGCTCGCCGTGCTACGCCGGGTGGTCGAAGATCACCCCCGTCCGCTGCGAGAAGTCAACGTCGCAGTGCCGGTGTGGTTGGACGCGATCGTAGTCAAATTGCTGGCGAAGGACGCCGGTGAGCGGTACCAAACGGCCGCCGAAGTCGCGGACATTCTGGAACGCTGCCTCGCCCACATGCAGCAGCCGTTGACGACGGCGTTGCCCGCCGAGGTCCGCCGAATCGTCCGCCAGCCGTGACGGGTTAGAACGATCCGCACGGCCTTCGCAGCCGTGATCGGGGTCAGCGTGGTTGTCATCGTGGGCATCGCGTTAGCACAGACACCGAAGGCCGACACGACCCCGGAAGACACCCAGTCGTCAGTCGCGACACCGTCATCGGGTGCGATAATGCGGCCCGACGAAATCGAAGCCCAATTGAAGCAATTACGGGATGCCGCAAGCCAGTTGGAAAAACAGGTCGTGCAGACCCAGCCGACGCCGATCGACCCGATCCGTGTTGAGATTCAAAACACTGCCCAGCGCGCCAACCAGCTCGAACAGGAACTGGACCCGCGCCGCAAGTGACGTGTGAAAACCCTGTCCTAAACATGGAGAACCCGATGAAAGCGTACACGAAAGTCTTGATCCTCGCAACACTGGGTGTCAGTTGCCTGACACTGAACACTGACGCCCAACAACTGCCGGCAGGTCAAAATACCCCCGCACAACCAGTAGTGCCACCGTTGCCATCAGCATTCGCGCAACCGGCGTACCTGCCCCCACCTGCCACCTATGGTGTGACCCGCATTGAGGGTGGGTTAACCGGCAACACGGCCACGTGGAGTTTTTCTCACAACCCAGTCGATGGTGAGACTCTCAACCTCACGAAGCAACTGTCCGATGCGAAGACTGACGGCGACAAGGACAAGATCAAAGAGAAGCTGAAGGAATTGCTACTCAAGCAATTTGACGAGAAGCAAAAGCGGCACGAGAAAGAACTGGAAGCGTTGGAGGCCCAAGTCAAGAAGCTGAAAGAGATGGTCGGCAAACGCCAAGACAACAAGAAAGACATCGTCGAGGAGCGGGTGAAGCAACTCCAACGCGATGCGCTCGGTCTGGGTTGGTAGAGGAAGTAAAGCCCACGGATAATGATCCGTGGGCTTTCTGTCTGTGGGCTTCAATCTTTCTTCATGGTGAAGCTGTCGAACAGTCGCCCTTCGTGGTCGAAGACTTTGCACTCCAGCACGCCAAGATGGATGTTGAAGTAGCAGTAGTGATAATCCACGCGGCCTTGGTTCTTGTAGAACGCGGGTGTGGGTTGGAAGTCTTCGAGTGAACCGCCGCCGCCACCCGATGTGATGTACACGACACCGTTCTTGGCATCCACTTTGCCCGCCCGAATCGGCCACGTGCGTTCGTACAGGTGGATGTGGCCGTTCATCGCCACATCCACTTTGTACTTCTCGTAGAGCGGAATCAGTGATTGCGCATTCTTGTCGCCCAACTTCGAGATGCCTTTCCAGGTATCACCGTAGTCATCCGAATCGGACGTGTAGCACGGGTGGTGGTGGTAGCAAAACTTCCACTTGGCGTCCGACGCCGCCAAGGACTTTTCGAGCCACACGTATTGTTCGGTGCCAGGGCCGATCGGCTTGTTGGTATCCAGGCTGAAGAACTCGGCGTTGCCGTACTTGAAGGAGTAGTAATACTCCGGCTTCGGCAGGCTGAAGTATTGGTAGTATTGCGCGTGATTCTTTTCGTGGTTGCCGATGCACGGGTACATGACGACGCGGCTAAATAGTTCGTGGCACGGCTTGAACAGTTCGTCCGTCCATTGCTTTTTATCGCGGCCGTCATCCACAACGTCGCCCATGTGCAGCACAAAGTTGGGCCGTCGCTCCCACATCAGCTTGGCAATTTTCCCGGTTATGACTGGGTTGCGTTGGGTGTCACCGATCACCGTGAAGCTATACGCATCCGTTTCTTCACACGCGGTCATGAAGGTGAACGGTTTACTGGTGAGTGTGGTGTTATCACTATCGGTACAGAGAAACCGATAGAAGTATTTTGTGTTCGGCTCAAGTTTGTTCAGCTTCACTTCGTGCATTGTTGCACTGGTACCGATTTCGATTTTCTGATCCGGCGGGTACTTGGACCCGTACTCCACGACACATTTCGTAGGTACGTTTGTCTCGCACATAGTGACAATGGACGTGCGTGTTGCGAACTGCAAGTACGGCTCGACGACGAACTTTGGCCCAGGAATTGGTGCTTTTTGTGCGGTCAGTTGTGCGTCCGGTTTGAAGTGATTCGCTATCAGTTCGGGCGATAATGCTGTATTACACCACAACACTTCGCGGATCGCACCTTGCATCGGGTAATCTTCATCATCATCTTGGTACCGACCAATGACAAGTGGTGCGGAATCTGCATACAACACTTGGCCGGATTGATCGGTCCCTTCGGTATCCAGTTTTCCATTCACATACAACCGCATCCGCTTGCCGTCATACGTTGCGGCCACATGATACCAATTCCCGACGGCGTAGTTCGACTTGCCGTTCATGTAGGTGATTTTGCCGTCACCGTCATCAGCGCCTTTTGTTGCTAGCCCGAAGTAGAATGTGTTTTTGTTGAACCCAAGGATCAATCCTTTTTCACGCGGCCCGTTGTCTTGCATACAACCGAATAAGCCACCCCATTCGGTCGTGGCATCAATACGAACCCATGCCACAATGCTGAACGCTTCCTTCGGCAAGTACGGTTCGGTCGGGGTGACTTTTTGTTGGATCAACACGCCGTCGGTGGGTGCCGCAAATGTAATCGCGTGGGTCGGCGGACCATCGGTTACAGTCGGCTTGCCCAATAACTTGCCGTTTAACGTCCCGACTTTCGCCACGACCGTTTTGCCTTGAACGGCTTCGGGGGTGAACACCCAATGGGCAAAGGGCTTCAGATCGGCTGCGGGTGCCGCGTCCATGGTGGCGATGGTGCGCATTCCCACAACGACTGCGAACGCGACCACACACACCGCACCCCCGGCCACTTTCCGCACGCGATTGCTTAGCATAAATCACCCCGAACGTTGCGATCAATCCCGGCCGCCACTGCCGATCAACTTGTCCAGCAGATTGAAGTGCATGTTACCCGCATTCCCAGGCCGGTGCGCTAAAATCGGGTGAAGAGTTGATGGGGTCACGTCGGGGTTCTTGACGGGTTGATCCTCGGCGAACGGGATCACGGCTTTCACCAAGCGATCACTTCGACCTTCCAAAATAGCTGATTTCACCTGTTCAGTTGCTCCCTTTAAGTCGAACGCGGTGTAGGTTCGCAGCGCTGGTAACTGCGCATTTGGAGTGGTCGATTGGGCGGTAATTGATGCCGTTGAAGTCCCGTTGAGTGTCGCGGTTGTCGTGTAGCGGTCGGCGGTTTCACCGAGGACACCGTTGCTGTTCTGGTCCATCGCATTACCGGCACTGTTGCGAACATTTGGGCCGATCGCCAGTGTGTAGGTACCGGACCGGGTTTGGTTGCGGGAGAACATCAACACGAATTGCGTGTTGTTTTTACCGGCCACGGGAATGACGGCGGAGACGGCAATGCTACCACTGGGGCCGTTGACGGCAATCGTTGCGTTGGTCAACGTGGCCGGGTTCACGCTTTCGCTGAAGGCGACCCAAACCCGGTCAAACTGGCCACTTTTCGCGCCACCGAACACGGAGTTTGTGACCCGCGGTCCCGTCTGACCTCCGTTCACCGGGGGGGGTGGTACGACCGGCGGTGACGGTGGGCTGACCGTGGGCGCGTCCAGTAACTTCGCCACGTTGAGGCGGCCACCCGTGATGGTTTTCCCGGTCAGTGAGGGAAGGACATCCACGGACGATTTCAACTTCGCAATGATTTGCTGGTAGTTCCAAGTGGGGTGCTGGTCCCACAGCAACGCGAGCGCGCCACTGAGCATCGGCGTTGCCATTGACGTGCCGCTGTAGCTGCCGTAACGGTTGTTGGGCAGCGTACTCAGGATGTCAGTTCCGGGTGCCCCAAGGGTCACGGTGGTGCGGCCGAAGTTGGAATAGCTGGACAACTTATCTTGGCTGTCGGTCGCGGCCACCGTGATGACGTTGTCGGATTGCGTGATGTAGTTGGCGGGGTAAAACGCGCTTTGGTCGTTGTCCGAACCGTTGTTGCCCGCCGCATTCACGACGATGACGCCAGCGTTGCGGGCGCGTACAATCGCCGCACTGGTCGCCGCGTCGTAGCCACCGCCGCCCCAACTGTTGTTGATGATCTTCGCGCCGTTCGTCACGGCGTAGTTCATCGCCCGCACGGCATCGCTCGTGAAGCCGCCGTTCGGCCCGATGAACTTCAACGCCATAATCCGGACGTTCCAGTCGATCCCGGCCACACCGATCGCGTTCCCACTCTTTGCGCCAATGATCCCCGCGACGTGGGTGCCGTGGCTGTTCGTGTCGTAGGGATCGCCGTTGTTGTCAACGAAGTTGGCGCCGATCCGGTCATCAACGAAGCCGTTGCCGTCATCATCAATGCCGTTGCCCGGAATTTCGCCTGGGTTCTGCCACAGGTTCGGCGCGAGATCCGGGTGGCGATAATCAATGCCGGTGTCGATGACCGCGACGATGGTGTTCCCCGTCCCGGTCGAGACGTTCCACGCGGCAGGTAAGCGGATGTCCGCGCCGGCCGTTCCGCCGTTCTGGCCGGTGTTGTTGAACGCCCACTGCGAGGTGAACGAGGGGTCGTTCGGCGTGCGTTCGATCTGGATTTTGTAATCGGGCTGTGCCGACTGCACGCCCGGCAACGCTGCGAGTTTACTGGTCGCCGATGTCACCGTGGCCGTGGGGTTCAAGTGGACCCGGTAGATGCCGAACCCGAGTTGGTCCACGCTCTGGGCCACCGTGGAACTTTGCAGTTCCGCGATATTGTTGGCATCGGTCGCGGGGTTGGCGAACGTAACCAACACACGGGTGGAATCATAACTCAGCGGCGTTAAAATCGACGGGTTCAGCGTCGGCGTGAGGCGATCTTCGAGGTTTTCGACACGTAACGACACCCGAACGGGTTCCCGTGGAAGGCCGGACATAGCTGCGCTCCGTAGCAATCAAAGTAGTCAATCAGGTTGCGGCAACAGTGCCGGACATGCGAATCGTAACGCCTGGATGGGAGTCGTGCGATTCCGCCGGTTGAAACGGTGCGAGCGATTTAGTCATTGAAGACGGGTTGTGCGGGTCAGCGATGATATGCCGGGTGCGGGTTCTGCAAGATTTGGTTAAGAAGTGCCGCTGACGTGTCGGGCGATCGTGCTGATTACCGGGCGTGGCAACGTGAACTGGTGTCACCTATTTCTCTGTTCAATCAAAGATAAGAACGTTCACCGTAGAGGCGCTGAGGACGCAGAGCAAACCAACACTTGTTAAATTATTTCCGTGGCTCTACTGTGCCCACTGTGGTGAACATTGATTGCTTGCACCCCAGAGGATCCAGTGACACCCAGATCCCCAGACCCCGAAACCGAAGCCATCGGCACGCGGACAGTTTCTTCCGCCCACTGAGTTCCGAAATGGACGGTTGCTGGAACTCCGAACTTGCTCGGGGCGGCGAGACGGCGTAGCGTAAGATGCAAGTCATTTTCTCTCCTGCGAAACGAGTTCCATCATGTCTGTCGCACCGGACCGGGTTTGTGTGGTCGTCGGCCGCACCCGCCACAAGATGATGCAAGTCGAACTGCGTGAAGCGGTCAAACGCGGCGCGCTGTTCATTGAAGTGCGGCTCGATTTCATAGCGAAAGCGGTGAACTTTCAACGGTTGGCGCCGTTCAAAGGGTGCCCGTGGGTGGCCACGATTCGCCGCCCACAAGACGGCGGGCGGTGGGCCGGTACGGAAGTCGAACGCCAGATGATTATCCGGCAAGCCATCGTGTCCGGGACGTTCGACTGGATTGATTTGGAGCACGACATCGCAGCGACCATCCCGCGCTTCGGCACGACGAAGCGGATCGTCAGCTACCACAACATGACAGAAACGCCGAACAACATTTCCGAAATCTACGCCGAGATGCTGAAGATCGACGCCGACGTTTACAAGATCGCGGTGATGGCCCAGAACCCGCGCGACAACTGGAAAGTGCTGGAACTGCAACGCGAAGCCAAGAAGCCGACCGTCGCGTTTTGCATGGGCGAACTCGGCTTCCCGTCGAGGATCATTTCCTTGAAGTACGGTGCCCCGTGGATTTATGCGTCCTTCAACAAGGAACGCGACGTGGCCCCAGGGATGCCGACGCTGGACGATTTCAAAACGACCTACTCGGTGCGGACGATCAACGCGGATACGAAAATCTACGGCCTGCTGGGCGACCCGGTCGCGCACAGCTACAGCCCGATCTTGCACAACTACATGTTGGGCCGGTTGAGCCAGAACGCCATCTACGTGCCGTTCCGCGTGCCCAAGGGGCAATTCGAGGAAGGCATTCGGGCGTTCGAGCAGGTGCCGATTAGCGGGTACAGTGTCACGATTCCGCACAAGGAAGCGGCGGCGGCTCTGGCGAAGAAGTCGGAGCCGAACGTGCAGGTCTCCGGGGCCGCGAACACGCTGGTCCTCCAAGAACACGGCCACTACTTTGCCGCGAACACGGACTTCACGGCGGCGGTGGATTCGCTCAAAGCCCACCTTGCCGAGCGTGCCCCGGCAGGAGTTCCGGCCCAAGAAGTGAACACGCTGTTCGTATTAATCCTCGGCGCCGGTGGGGCAGCACGTGCTATTGCGCACGGGTTGCACAAAGAAGGTGCGGCCATCACCGTCACTGCCCGGACGCAAGAACGCGCTGCGGCCTTGGCCGCCGAAGTGGGGTGTAAAGTGGTCGATTGGCAAGGGCGGCACAGCGTGACGCTGTGCGACGTGCTCATCAACTGCACGCCGGTCGGGATGCACCCGAACATGGACGAAACCCCGATGCACGCTAGCTTCCTCAAACCGGGGCTGACCGTGTTCGACACCGTGTACAACCCGGAGAACACGTTGCTGATCCGGGACGCGAAAGTTCGCGGGTGTCACGTCATCACCGGCATCGACATGTTCGTCCGCCAAGCCGCGAAGCAGTTTGAACTGTTCACCGGCATCACGCCACAAATTGACAAAATGCGTGACTTGCTCCGACGAGCCATGTCACCGCTCACCCATGCACTGGAAGAAGACGACGAGGACGATGACGCCGAAACCCGCCCTATGCCCGAGTGATTGGGGGGCACCAACCATGTCACGTATTTTTCTGATCGGCTACCGGGGGACGGGGAAATCGACCGTGGGGCGGCACCTTGCGGCGCTCATCGGGTGGCAGTTCGTCGATGCGGACGGACATCTCGAAGTTGAGCAAGGTCGGAGCATTCGGGAGATTTTTGCCACCCACGGTGAACCAGTCTTCCGCGATCTGGAATCGGCCGTTCTGATTGAACTTGCGCAACGGGAACACTGCGTGATCGCAACCGGCGGTGGAATCGTTTTGCGACCGGAGAACCGAGCCGTCTTGAAGCGCTCCGGGTTTGTGGCGTGGTTGGACGGCGAACCCGCGACAATTTGGAACCGCCTCCAAGCCGACCCCACGACAGCCGATCGTAGGCCCAACCTCACGGCAACGGGTGGGCTTGCCGAAGTGGTGAGCGTCATGCAAGCCCGTCAGCCGTTGTACGCCGAAACCGCCTCCGCGATGTTCCGCACTGAAGGCCGTTCGCCGGAAGCCGTGGCCGTGGCTATCTTGAACGCATGGCAGGCGGCCTCCCGTGACTTGCCGCCCGCAAACGCCCCTGGGTGAGTCTCCGCATGTTGGACTGGTGGTTTGAGATTGTCGTCACCCTGTGTTCGCTCTGGGTCTTCGTGGTCGGCCTCGGCGTGGGGAGTTTTCTGAACGTCGTCATCGCCCGGCTGCCCTACGAAAAAAGCATCATGTGGCCGGGGTCGCGGTGCTTCACCTGTCTGCAAAAACTGCGGCTCTTCGACAACGTCCCGATCATCGGCTACCTGCGACTGGGTGGGAAGTGTCGCAATTGCGGCGCCACCTTTTCGTCCCGCTATTTGTGGATCGAACTGATAACCGGCGTCCTCTTCGTCGCGCTCTTTTGGATCGAGATTCTCAGCCAAGGCACCAACGGCCCCGCGTTTGTTAAGCCGTGGCACTTCGCACCGGGTTTGCAATTTAGCTTCTCTGGCAACTTCGCCATGCCGCCGTTGGTCGATTGGGTCTACTTCTTCTGCCACGCCTTCTTGTTCTCGATGCTCATGGCAGCAGCGTTGATCGACGCGGAGCATCAGATCATCCCCGCCCAGTTGACCTACGCCGGCACCATCGTCGGCTTGATTATTTCCACCGTGTTCCCGTGGCCGTGGCCGACGATGGACCCGATGACCTTGGCGCAGATTCCGGACAACGTGCCGTGGATACTGCCACAGGTGATGGCCCACATTCCGAACGGGATCATGCCGTGGCCGTGCTGGGGGCCGACGCCGTCGTGGGCACCGCCGGGCACGTGGCAACTCGGGTTACTTAACGGGTTCGTCGGTGCCGCGTTCGGCATGGGGTTGGTACGTGGCATCAAGTTCTTGTTTGAAGTCGGCATGAAACGGGAAGCGCTCGGACTCGGCGACGCCGATTTGCTAATGATGGTCGGCGCGTTTCTCGGGTGGCAGATCGTGCTCGTCGGCTTCTTCCTGGGCGCGTTCGCCGCGCTGCTGCTGAAAATCCCCATGATGCTGTACGACGCCGTCAGTGGCCGTGCAGTCGCCAGCGATCTGTCGTTCGGCCCCGGCCTCGCCATCGGCGTAATCACCGCTTGGCTCGGCTGGCCGTGGATCGGCAAAACCTTGGTCCTCTTCTTCGACCCCATCGCCCTCGGGCTAATGGCCTTCGCCATCGGCGGCGGGCTGCTGGCCGCCGGGTTGTTGCTACGGCGGCGGTGAGGAACTTTAGCCGGAAGCGTTCCGCAACTTATTGGACTGGCATCTTGCCCGTTTCGACCAAGCTTTGAAGCGTCGGTGGCAACACCGCCCACGTCATTTGGTACGCGGCCTCCAGCGGGACCATCACGTGATACCCGCCGCCCAGGAATAGTGGCATGTCCGGAATGGTATCACCGACGGCGAGCGGTTCGACGTAAGCCGTCTTTTCGCGTTCCAACGATTCATACGCTACCGCAACGCGGTCTTTACCAGGTGGGAACGCAAAGGGAAGTTCGTCCTCATCAAACGCATCCCAGATTGCCGTATGAAGACCGTGTGGGTCACGTTTCGACGGCGGAAACAGGTCAATCACGATGAGGTGAATTCCGCGATCAATGAACTCCTGGCTCTTGTCGATGAACTTTTTGAACGCCCGATTACTGTCCTTGTTGCCGGGCGAAACGATCTCGATGACGGCAATCGTGTGGCCAAGCTTTTGCTGGACGACGATGCGGTTCGCCTGATTCGCGTAGTGTTCCTTGGTGGATTTTTGGACGATCCTTGTTAGGGGCGTTTTCGAGGTCGCGTTCCCACCGCGACTACCCCAGCTTTCGTCGTTGGAACCAACCCAGGTATCCACGGACAGCACGTCCGGTTCTACGATTCCCGTCTTTTGCTCGACAAGTGCCAAGACACCCTGCGGCAGCAGGTTCGCGTTCAGGTGATCCTTGATCCGGATCGACCAACTTTGCTGAAAGTCGTGAAAGATCCCGGAATAAACTTGAGTCCAATCGTGAACCGGCATGACACAGCTCCATAATCCCCAGCAATTTTGCCACTCGCGTTCAATTCCCGACGGCGGGGGCAATCACACGCTGCCGTCGAGCGGGAACGGTGTCCCACGCGGCTTGATAGGTCGCTTCCAGCGGGACCGTGACGTAGTTGTTTGGTTCGAGAAACAGTGGCATGTCCGGTAGTGCGTCGCCGACGGAAACCGTTTCGATGTAGGCCCATGTCGTGTCAGCGCACTCGTAGGCCACGAGTGTCAACGGCTTGTCCGTGGGGATTTGAACCGGGTCGTCTTCGACCATCGACCCGATCGTGTCGTGAATCCCGTTCGGGTCACGCCGACCGGGCGGAAAGGGGTCGAGCAGCAACAAGTGGATGCGGTGCTCAAGCAGCTCGCAAGCTTTGGCAATGAACGCCTGGAAGGCGTTGGTATTGTTCTTGTTGCCCGGCGAGATGATCTCAATCATGGCGACGATCCGGTCGCCGCTGACGTGCCGGACCACGACCGAACTCTTAACACGTTTGTGGAAATTGGTCGGCGTTTCGGCGTAGTGCGTGGACTTCGGTTGCGGCTTCGTCGCGGTCGCCGTCTCACCCTGGGATGACCCCGTCAGAGGCACGAGGTCTTGCAGCGTCAGGACATCCGGCCCGAACCCCGCCGCCTGTTGTTCCGCCATCGCGTAGTAATCCGGCGGCAGCACGCCCTTGTTCAAGGCCCTTTTAATCTCGGAAATCCACTCGTGGTGAAAGTCGTGATAAATCGTCGGTTCAACTCGCGTCCAGTCGTGCATCGGCATGGCAAATTCTCTCTGGGTACGCCACTAGTTTACCACGGCATGTAGTAGCGGGCGACCTCTGGTGACTTGACGTGCTCGCATTGCCGACTCACGCGATCCACAAGTCGCTGCAAGCTTGTTCGTAGCTCTGTTCGAGATGCAGTGGAACGGCGAGGTTGGTGCCCAGCCAACGCGGCAACGTTGGCAGGGGCGCACCCAGTATCAGCGGGTGGGACCACGCCTCTAAAAGTGTTCGCTTGCCTTGCTTGCTCCAACGACATGAGGCCGCGTAGACGTGCGGTGGCGGGTCGCTGAAGGTCGGGTCGGAGTGCCCGACGAATGCCAATAACTCGGCGTACAAGTTGAACTGTCGGGTCGTCACCAGGTCCACGATGCTGACCGCAACGCCCTTCTGCAGCAACGCCGCACACTTGGCGACGAAGGCATTGCGGTGCTCCGGTCGATCCTTGTTTGCCGGGGTAACGATTTCAATGGCCGCAACAAGGTGCCGGCCACGCTTCGCGTCGAAAATCCGGACCTCGTATTCGTCGTAATCGGGCAACGTCGTTTCCACGGCGACACTAGGCCGGGCCGGCGCCCAAACCGCGATCGCCACGCCTCCGCTCTCGTCAGCCGTTCCAGAAAACGGTGGAGCATCGTCCTTCTCGAACGTGGCAATGTCGATTTCGATCTGGGAACCGGAATGGACTCGCGGCCCAGCGACGTACCCCGGCGGAAGCTGTTTTCGCAATTGCTGAACGATGACCGCCGGCCGCTGCCCGTGAAATTCTTCCCAGGAGGCTTTTGTGTCCAACGGCGGTCGAAAGTGATCGCGTAGCGGCATGGCAAGTTCCCTCAGGTAGACTATTCTAGCAGCTTCATTTCACCACCTGTGGCGGCGGGTCCATGCCTCGTTCGACGTGCCGCATTCAATCTCCCCGATGACGCTCGCCGGTGACGGCGATCATGTGGCCGCAACACGGGTTTGGTGGGCGATGGCTTGCGCCTGAACCGCCCGGAAGGTCGCGTGCATCCGGTGAGACAATGTGTCCAGGTTGAACAGTGCCGTCGCCAGCGGATCGACCGTCAGTTCACGACCAAGTAGCACGCCGAACTGCCATTCACTGCCGTTGGTTGCGATGCCGTACACCGGAACTTCCGGGGTTTGGTTCAGTCGCTGGGCGGCCAGCATTGCCGCCGAACACTGTCCCCAAGCCCGCTCGAAATCGTCCAGTTTGGCTTCGGCGACGAGGAGGTAGGGAACGTCCGGAATCGTCTGCCCGTACTCCGACACTTTGCACACGAAGTAGTCGGGGATCCCGGTCAGGTTATCGTCGAACGTCAGCCCTTCGTGGGTAAACAGCGCGAGGTCTTTTGAGTACGGCTTCCAGATTTCCCGCAGGATGGGAAACAGTAGCACTTCCCCGGCACCGATCTCTGACCGGCCAATGGGCAACATCCGCAGGTTGAATGCGAGTTCTTTGCGGAAGTAGTCCCCGAACGGCGGCGCGGTTAGGTCCGGTGGCAGCAGTGGCCCCTGAACGAAAGTCAATTTGTACTTCTTCACCACGTCATCGACACAGGTAAAACTGTCGAACGCCATTCGAGTCGCCTCCGTGAATCAATCCAGTCGGCATGTTAACACATCAACAGTGCTGCTTCACTTCACCACCCGTGGCACTGGGGCGACTTCCGGGTACTTCGCGCGTCCGTCTTGCCACTTCATGGTATCGTAAAGTTGATTCGGTCGATCGCTTCGGGAACGCGGACTTTCCCTACTCGTCGGGTGGTGTGCGGTTAGAATGGTGCTTGGTTCAATTGCGCCTAGGAGACCCCAATGCCGCTCCGTGACCACTTCCGTTCGCCCGTCAATGACACCCACTCGTGGGACGAACTCCACGGCCAGTGGCCCGGCGAAATGGTCCGACACTTGACGACGATTCTCCCGCCGGGGTTTCGGTCCGGGCCGAAGGTTCACCTCGGCGCGCCGTTCGAGGTCGATGTCGGCAGTTTCGACCTCGACACCCGCGACCCGGATGCCACGATCGATTCTGGCGGCGGCGGCACGGCAACCTTGACCGCCCTGTCTCCTACCCTCACGGTCGAAGCCGACTTGGCCGAACAAGACGAGTACGAGATTCGCATCTACGATACCGAGCGGGGCCGCCAACTCGTCGCTGCCATTGAAATTGTCAGCCCGTCGAACAAGGACCGCCCGGACGCCCGCCAAGTGTTCGTCGGCAAGGTGGTGTCGCTGCTGCAACAAGGCGTGTGCGTTTCGATCGTGGACTTGGTCACCGTTCGGGCCACGAACCTGTACGGTGAACTGCTGACGTTGCTCGGCCGCGCCGACCCCGCGCTGGCGCCCACGCCGCCCCAACTGTACGCCGTGACGCTCCGGTCCCGGAAGTTGAAGAAACGCCGCCCCCTGCTCGACGTGTGGTTCTACCCGATGGCCGTGGGCCAACCGCTGCCGACGCTCCCGCTCTGGCTGACCCCCGACCTCCACGTCATGCTGCCAGTCGAGACGAGCTACCAGGAGGCGTGCCGCGTGCTGGGCATCACGTGACGGCGTTTCACTTCACCACACTCGTTGAACGCCGTAATGATCGAGCGTCGTATCGGCGGACACGAGCGGAATGCCTTCGACAACGCTTGTGCAACGGGTGGCCGACGAAGTGGGCGCGCCGAGCAACAGCTTCACTCCATGTACTCCGCGAAGTCCTTCAAGTGTTCGTCGTCATCTACATAGGCAATGAGCATACTCTTGCCCCGCCCGTAAATCGAAACGCCTTTCGGCAATTCAGGGGCGAGCAGGCGGGCAACCGGCTGGTCATTCCGTGTGATGACCAACTCGTCACCGGGGCGGAGTTGGTCGATAATTTGCGGCAGTTGTGATTGGACTTCGTCGATCGTGAGCGTCGGCACGGCGTCACCTCCTGGCGGGATTATACCGTTGCAGCAGTTACTTCACCACCCGTGGTAGCGGCGCCAGCTCCGGGTACTTCGCGCGTTCGATGCGCCACTTCTTCAAGTCGTCGGGCGTATTCGTGCGTTACTCTTTTTTCGACGGTTGCGGCGGGTCTGGTTTCTTCGGCGACGGGAACTTCTGCTCCAATTCCGCCAGCAACTTGTTGAAGTCGTCGCGGTCGAGGAGCGGGTCGAGGTCGGTGTTCATCTTCATGTGGATGGCGTCCTTGTAGCCCGCTTTCACGGCCTTCGCCAGCATTTCCATCGCCCGCTCAGCATACTCCAGACGAGCCGGTGGGTTTATCCCACCGGACTGACTGGCAACCGCGTAGACG
>JAYSXU010000123.1:0-1992 GCA_043716965.1 Fimbriiglobus sp. | reverse complement strand
CGCTACAGGCCACAGACTACACTTTGGCCGGAAATTCCCGGCCGTCTGGTCAAGGCAGCAACCATTGTCTTGAACATAAACCGCACAGTTTTCAACGGCCACTCTATTACAAGGCATCACAGTCACTTTTACTTCCTCAGCTTACCGAGTTGGCATAAGTGATTCCAATCACCAACACACACAATCTGCACCAGTTTTACCAAATCACGATCCACGCGCAAGGGATAAACCGTGCGAATCGGTTAGCACTTCAAATTAGAGCATCATGAGACGTATCGGGATCACCCTGACTTTTCAGGATGATGTGGGTTATCATCATATGTAAGAGTTGGGACACGTTCGGTGAGGAGGGTCGGTCATGGGTCGTTATTGCAAATGGCTGGTAGTGCCAGGGCTGTTACTCATCGCGTTGGGCCTCTGCACCGAAGAGAGTAATGCCCAACGGGGCGGTCCACCGGACCCCGAAGCAATGTGGGCACGCATGTCGCAAGGCAAAGATAGCATCGACCTGAATCAGAATCCCTTCATGAAAAGCATGATCGAGAGAGGGGGTGATCCTCTACCACCGAACGGAATTTTGACCAAAGCACAATTCGTAACTGGGATGCAGAAAAAGATGGCCGCCGGTGGAGGTGGCTTCGGCAAAGGTAGTAAGGGTGGCGGCATGGGCGGTCCTGGTATGGATGGTCCTCAGCCTACGATCATCGTGAACGGTGCGGTTGTGCAACCCGCCCCCGGTATGGGCGGTGCGGGTAACACTGATTTTATCGCCAGTCGGTTCCAGCAAATGGACTTGAACAAGGACGGCTTCATCACGATGGACGAAGCGTCGGATCGGATGAAAGCGACGTTTCCGCAAATCGACAAGAACGGTGACGGTAGGATTGACTTGGGTGAATATACCGCATACGCGAACGAGCGCATGGCAGGTGGGATGGGCGGCGGTCGAGGTGGCCCATCTAACATGGGTGGCGATCCGAACGCCCAGCAGTTCCAGTTCAATCCCCAGCAACCCGGCGGCTTCCCTGGCGCGCCACAATTTGATACCTCCGGGGGTCGCGGTGGCCGCCAAAACCGTGAGGAAGACGACACGACGCGGGTTGCGGTTCACCGCTTCGGAAAACTGCCGAAGGAACTTCCCAATTGGTTCGAGAAGCTCGATACCGACAAGGACGGCATGGTCGGACTCTACGAATGGCGACGTGGCGGCGAAGGACCAACGAGCAAGTTTGTCGAAATGGATCTGAACGGGGACGGTTACCTGACTGCCGATGAATGGATCCGTTACACCAAGATGTCGCTCGAAAAGAAAGATGACGGCGAAAGCTCCGGAATGCGGATGACGTTCGGAAACGGCGGCGGAATGCCAAAGGGAATGAACGGGCAGTCGGGAGGTAACAACGGGCCAACTGGCGGGATGAGCGGATCCCCAAAGGGTTTTGACGGGATGCAGAAAGGCACGGGCGGATCGGATGACCGTTCCAACAAAGACGACAAGCGCGAACGGAAAGAAAAGAAAGGGCCAAAGAACTGAGAAGCAGGACATCACCCAATTGGCCACCGCACGTGCGGTGGCCAATTTTTTTACACGGCCTTCCCGGTCACATCGTCGTCGGGTAAATGTTCCCGAATGCGGGCCGCAATCAAGGCGACGGCAATCGGGTTGTGCGATTCCCACGGCACCACGACATCCGCAAACGCTTTGCTCGGCTCCACAAAAATGGCGTGCATCGGTCGCACGGTAGATTGATACTGCTCGACCACCGAATTGACCGTCCGCCCCCGTTCGTTCACGTCCCGCGTGACCCGGCGCAAGATTCGCAAATCCGTCGGCGTTTCAACAAACACTTTCAAATCCATCCGTTCCCGCAGTGCGGCGACGTGAAACAGCAGTATCCCCTCAACCAACAACACCGTCTTGGGGCGAATCGTCCGGGTTCGGGTTGTCCGGCTGTGGGTGGCGAAGTCGTAGATCGGGCACTCAACGGGTTG
>JAYSXU010000122.1:0-5862 GCA_043716965.1 Fimbriiglobus sp. | reverse complement strand
GACGGCACGCCGCAACGGCTTGAACAATTGGCCCGTGAAACCAACGATTCGCGGTTTCGCATCGTCAGCTATTCGCCCAATCGTGGTAAGGGCTACGCCGTTCGGATGGGCCTACTTGCGGCCCGTGGGGAATGGCGGGTTTTCACGGATGTGGATTTGGCGTACCGGTTCGACGACATTGCCCGCGTTGCGGACGAACTGCGCAACGGTGCGGATGTGGCCATCGCCAGCCGAGAACACCCGGAAAGCACCATCCAACTTCCACCACATTTTCTGGGCTACGCCTACAAGCGTCGGTTGCAAAGCAAAATCTTCGGTAAACTCGCCCGCATTCTGCTTCCACTGACGCAACACGACACCCAAGCCGGCTTGAAAGGTATGACGGCGAGCGTCGCTGAAAAAGTGTTGCCGCAACTCCTGTGCAACGGTTTCGGGTTTGATTGTGAACTTCTGACGGCCTGTGCCCGATACAATATTGCGGTCGCGGAAGTGCCGGTGTGTGTGCGGTATGAAGATGCCGCGAGTACGACTGGCATGGCTACCACGTACCGGATGCTGCGTGAGCTTTGGCAGATTCGCCGCGCGTGGCCGACGACGGGTCACCCTGCAATTGGTCAATCCCGCGAGAAGCCGAACGAAGCGATGCAATCGAAGGCGGCATAATCGCCCGATCCCCACTCTCCCTGGTATACCGGCGTGGACGAACCTCGATACTTGCTCGTCACCGCCGATGATTTCGGTATCGGTCCTGAGACTTCGCGCGGGATTCTGGACCTCGCGGCAAAGGGCGTCCTCACTTCCACCGTGTTGCTAGTCAATTCGCCGTATGCCGCTGAATGTGTCGGGATGTGGCGACGAGCGGGCGGGCCGATCGAACTCGGTTGGCACCCCTGTTTGACGTTGGATTCGCCGATTCTTGCGCCGCACAAAATCCCATCCTTGGTCGATGAACAGGGCCACTTCATGAAGCTCGGCAAGTTGTTGAAGCGGCTACTGATGGGGCGAATTAAACAGCAGGAAGTCGAAGCCGAGTTTCAGGCGCAGTTCGATCGGTTCATCGAACTCGTCGGGTTTCCACCTGCAAACGTCAACGCTCACCACCACGTCCACATTTTCCGACCGATCGGCGATGCGATAGCTGCGGTGCTGGCCGATGTGACGCCACGGCCCTACGTCCGCCGAGTGGTCGAATCAGTCGGCACGCTGGCCCGAATTCCGGGTGCCCGGATCAAGCGCATGGTTCTCACGCAATTTGGTCGTCGATCCGCACGGCGGCAACAAGCCTTCAAAATGCCGGGAAATGATTGGCTACTGGGGATTACCGATCCGCCGTTTGTTCACGATCCGCACTTCTTCCACCGCTGGCTGCAACAGGCGCCGGGGCAGTTCATTGAACTCACCTGCCACCCCGGTTACCTCGACGCCACCATTGCCGGCCGCGACGGCAGCTTCGCCGACGGCCAACTGCATCGCCGCCAACGTGAGCTTGAATTACTCGGTAATGCCAACATCCAAGATTTTACTTCCCGCTTCACGTTAGTCAGTGCTGGTGAACTTGCGGCACTTCAAGATAATCGCGTGTTGAGTGGAACGAGACGAGCCGGGTAAGGGTAACTGTGTTGGTGGATTTTTGTCACTGCCACTTCGTTTTCGACCGGGGCCATTCACAGGTTGGGGTTGGGGGATGGGTTGTTATGCGGCGTTCTTCCTGACTGGGGAGTACGTCATGGCTGTAACCTCGTTGTTGGAGCGGCTCCGAGAATTGAACAACCCTCGGGATCCCAAGGGCCAACTCGACCCGTTCGTGCCTCGGCTCACGCTTGGTCTCGTGGCGACGCTCGCGGGATGTGACACCGTCGCGGCGATGGCCCGGTTCGGGCGGCTTCGCGGTGCCAAACTGGGCCACGCGCTCGGTTTCAAAAGCGGTCGGATGCCGTGTGCGAACGCCGTCACGAACCTGCGATGCGATGGTCACGCACGGCGACTTTTGCGCAAAATGTTGGGAAACTATGGCGATCCCAACCGGGAGCGCGCGGGGTGATTTCTTTTCCACGATGTTCAATTTTTGACAGGATGAACAGGATTCAAACTCAGACTTGAAATCCTGTTCATCCTGTCAAAAGTCTTCTCGATGGTGGCCTGTAGAGCCTGATGAGACGACTCAAACCACAAAGTCTTTACTTGCGACTAACGAGCGGTAGCACGACGCGATCAACATCAGTTTCATTTTGGACATCGGCGACGTTGTCGTACAGTTCCCAGGTTTCGGACAGTTCCGCTGACTGACCCGGTTGAAGTGTGACCAGTTCGCCGACGGTTTCCATTTCGAGCATGTCCTCGTTACTGAACGTCTGGTACCGGGTGCCACGATCTGGGTAGACAGCACCTTCGCGGTAGTCGAAGCGCTTCACGAACAGGGTGTGAGAGTTCAGGTACGCAACCCAGCCCATGCGGTGCGCCAAGCCAATTTTCGTCGGGCCTTTGTTCACGTCTTGGCGGAGCAGGATGTACTTCTTGCCGAACGACCAGCGGGTGTCGGCGAAGTCGAAGTACGGCCAAAGAATCAGTTCTTGATTCGGGGCATAGTCGGCGGGCGACTTTGCATTACTGACGTGACCAGGGTGCGGGGCTTTCGGAGGCAACGGGATCATCTCGACGCCGCCGGGCGCCATCACGGTTGGCCCCCACGGTGCCAACTCGGTCGGCTTGGTGCCGGTGTTGGTGACCTTCAACGTCACTTCAACTCGGGTGCCCTTCGCGCCGAGTTTCAGGTGCATTTCTTTTTGCACGCCGTATTCCGTCTCGGGCGGCGGTGTGATTTTCACGGCGTGATCGCCGAAGTTTTCGTACTTCACGGGGCGGTTATCGGGGAAGTAGGTGCGGGTCAAGTCTTCCGGTGCGAGCCAGAAGCGATGGCCGCCGCGAAGTTGCCACTCCGCTTCCCCGGTGCCACCCATCATGCTGTCGTAATTCTTCATCACGTTGAAGCCGCCCGGCAAGCGATACGCGATCACACGGGGGCCAACATCCAACGTCACGATCAGTTCAACGTCGCCGTTGGTTAGCAACAAGTTGTTCTTCCACCCGCGGTATTCAATCACCGTCATGGCTGACTCCAGTGGAATGAAATTGCTGTTTTATGGTGCGCCATCCCGCGAACCGTGGTGTACCAAAACAAACAGGGCCGGCAATACGTTGCCGAACCCTGATGCGGAATTTGAGCAAATCCAATTGGGACCGATCAGCTTGAACTCTTGCCCGAACGCTTCGCTTGAATTCGTCGTAAGCCAAAAATCGCACACCCGATACTGGCCAGGAGTAGCGGTGCCGGCGCGGGCACTGACGGTCCGGTGATTGGCGGATCGACCGGGGGCATTGGGTCGGTCGGCACAACTGGAACCGGCGGCAAGGGCGGGTTGACCCCGCCCGGCGTGCCGGGTGGCACGACGATTGTTGGTGTGGTTGGTGAAGAACCACCCGTGTTTGTGTCGGTCAGTGGAGGCGTGGTGACCGTTGTGGGCGGGGTGACTGTTGCGGGCGTAGTGACCGTCGAACCATTCGATCCAATTCCACCGCCGCCGAAACCGCCGCCGCCGAACCCACCCCCGCCACCGAAACCACCGCCACCCCGTTGGCCGCCGCCCAACAGTCCTGAACCAATTCCACCGCCGCCGAAACCGCCACCGCCACCGGACGCGAGTTGCGAACCTGTTGACCCAATCGGGCTAAAGCCGCCGTTACCACCGCCGCCGCCCGCATCAAGACCGGGTGCGCTGCGTAAGGTTACTTGCGACTGAGGTGTGAACGCATCCGCTCCGGGCAAGCCGGTTAGCCGAATCAGATCCATACCCTTGGTTGCCTGAGCTTCGCCGAATATGGAATCGTCACCCGTCAGACTTTGAACATATTTTTGAGCTAACTGGACGTATTCGGGTGACTCGGCTTCGTTCGGAAACTTGGCCCGGAATGCTCCCGCAAAGAGATTGAACGGCAACGGGCCTTCCGGGATCGTCGGTTCTTGCACGACTTCCCACAGTGCCACTTGAAACGCGGGCGCGGAAATCTTGGGGTCTTGGAGCGTATCGCCGTAATAGCGACCGTAGAGTTCGCGGATGTAGTTCGCGCGGGTTTGTGCCGCGACGCGGCCTTCGGGCGTATCCGGAAGGTTGTAGTTTTTGGGGAGGTTCACTGGCTCGACCGCAAACTGATAGACTTGGCCGGCATAAATTGGGACAGCCGGCTCCACGCAAAACGTGCGGAATTCCGGGTCCAGTCCGGCAGTCGGTAAGGAACCAACCGGGTTGTCAAAATTCATGTCGCCGACGGGTTTTGAAAACGTACCCCGATCCGCAATCGTGAACTTGAACTCTTCGCGGTTCGTCAGATCCCGATACCGCAACGTCGTGACAACTTGAGGGTCCGGTTCTTGGCCAATCGCCCCGAGAGTCGGAACAACGGCAAAAGCCATAACGGCCCCAAGCAGGCAAGCCATGCGTGTGACGATTGTCGATTTCTTCAGTTCAACAGGCATTTCAACAGGCATTTTTGCCTCTCATATACGTCTGGGTCTGCAAAAGTTACAAACCCAACTCGTTCCTTCGAGACGATACATCCCACACCTTAATACAAATTGCCCGGCAAGAATAGTCGAATTTTCCGACACGACCGGCACAAGTTGTGTTAACAGTCCAATCTCCCTATTGTCACAAATCGTTAGCATTGTTGGCAAGCCATAAAATCAGAAAAATGAGAAGCACTGCTTTTGGTGCAGCAATAAGGAGACATTGCAGCGTTCTTCAATGTTCGGATTCCGACCAGAGGCTAGAATGATTCACAGTTAACGCTTCAACACGACCTGTGCATGATTGACACGATGAACACTCAGCCGAAGAATCCGACCCGTGCGAAACTGTCGTTGCCTGTTTGGAAGGACCGCTTTGCCGCCCCGCTTGCGCCGATGACGGTCGAAGAAATGCACGCACGCGGTTGGGATGCCGTCGATGTCGTGTTTGTCACGGGCGATGCCTACATTGACCACCCGAGCTTTGCGATGGCGATCCTACATCGGGTGCTGGAACAAGCCGGGTTTCGCGTGGCGATTCTCAGTCAGCCGGATTGGACGAGTTGTGAACCGTGGCGGCAGTTCGGCAAGCCGCGATTGTTCTTCGCTGTCAGTGCGGGGAACATGGACTCGCTCATCAACCACTACACCGCGAACAAAAAAGTCCGCAACGACGATGCGTATTCCCCCGGCGGACGGATCGGCCTACGCCCGGACCGGGCCACGCTGGTCTACACCCAACGCTGCCGCGAAGCGTTTAGCGGTGTGCCGGTGATTGCCGGTGGGGTCGAAGCGTCGTTGCGCCGGTTGGCCCATTACGATTATTGGTCGGACACCGTGAAGCGGTCCATCGTCCTCGACTCCAAAGCCGACTTGGTCGTCTACGGAATGGGCGAAGCCAACATCGTCGAGATTGCCAAGCGGTTGGCAGCCGGTCAGACCGTGAAAGACTTGCGGGACTTGCGAGGGGTGACGTATGCCCTGGGTGCCAAAGAATCACCACCCGTTGCGGACACGGTGGAGAAGTTTAAGACGCTGCTCCCCGCCGTGACGGCGCCGCCGCACGTCGATTCCGGGTGGACGGCCCAGCAAATCGTGATCCCGTCCTACGAAGCGGTGAAGACCGACAAGATGGCGTTCGTAGAAGCCACGCGGTTGATCCACTCGCACACCAACCCGTTCAACGCGGCCACGCTGATTCAGTACCACGACCGGCAAGCGATCGTACAAAACCCACCGGCGTTCCCGCTGAGCCAAGCCGAGATGGACGCGATCTTCGACCTGCCGTACACCCGTCGGCC
>JAYSXU010000121.1:0-5862 GCA_043716965.1 Fimbriiglobus sp. | reverse complement strand
TCAGTTCACGCTTCCCGGCGTCACTGGAGTAGATCAGCGCGATGGCGTATTCGACTTTGAGGCCGCTGAGGTTCGCGGTCATCGGCGGTGATTGGAACATCTCCAGTTGCGTGAACCGCTTCACCGTGTTCGGGTCGGCCTTCGGGTCTTTGTCATCCCGCCCTTGCCCCGAATAGACCGGCCCCGCTTGCGGGCTGCCGATGCTCAGGCGGTTTTTTATCGTCGCCTCGTTTGTCACTTTCACCAGCACCGGCGTCCACCCCGCCTGCTGTAACGCTAAGTCCACCGGGCCGCGTGCCACCTTCACCCGCGATTCCGGGTTGATGTTCACAACGAACACCACACGGTCGTCCAGCAACTTCTGAATTTCCACCGCGTCTTGTTTCTCAACGGCCACCGTCAACGACTTCATCAGTTCCTTTGGCAACGGCGTCCCGAGGAAGTCGAGCGACTTCAACACCCGCTCCACGTTCGCCGCCACCGGCTGCCCTTCCTCCTGAACAATCGCGGGCTTTTCCACCGCCAGTAAAGTGTGCGCGAACGCCAAACCGACCACCCAGGAAAGAAAAGCACGCATGACAGGCACCTCAACGAAAAGGAAGTGCCCATACCGTACCCGCCCACCAGCAGTGATGCAACAGGCTGAACTGCGGCGAAAGTGTTCGCACGACGCGCAGCCATGCTAAACCTTTTTCCAATCCAGCCGGGTTCAGGCGGCGGTGGGATTGCGGGTGTATTTTGCGTTTGTCACAAAACTGTCGTCACTGCTCCTACCCTCGCAGTTCAGCAGTCGGTCGTTCGCTTTTTCCCAGTTTGAATGGCACTCTTGTTCCCGGAGAGAGTCGGGGGGGTGCCGTTGATTGCACCGCCGGGGTAAATGGGTCGGCGTTGGCTTGGGTAGGCTTCGGTGCGAAGATGACCGAGCATGTGGTGGCCGCTTCGTCGATCCCGTTCGGCACGAAGTGCGGCAATGTCGATCGGCGCGATGACGATTTTTTCACCCGGTCCGGCATCAGCACGAGCTAAGATTCTTCCGTCGTAATCCACGACCATGCTGCCGCCCGGCCAACTGAACGGCGGGTAGTTGTCGGCGGACGCCGCTTGATTCGACGCGACCACGTAGGCCATGTTTTCCAACGCCCGGCACCGATTCACGACCGTCCACCAGTCCATCGGCGCAGTCGCGCCCCACGGGTCCATGTACGCCGAGACGCGGATCAGGACTTCTGCCCCGTTCAGGGCCAGTTCGCGGATCGTTTCGGGGAAGATCCAGTCGTAACAAATCGCGGTGCCCAGCTTGCCAATTTCCGTATCGGCAACTGGGAACAGCGGTTCGGGAAAGCCCGGAAGGTCGTGCGGGCTAGTATGCACTTCCCACGGGATCCACGGGTTCACCTTGCGGTACTTATAAAGAACCCCGTCCGGGCCAATCAGACAGGTCGTGTTGAACACATGTCCGGGGTACAGCGTAATACTTTCTAGGAAGGTTCCGGTCTGTATGTAAACGCGGTGCTTCTTGCAAAATTCCCGGTAACGATCCGTGTGGTCGTTCGGAAGTTCGACGGCGAGTTTATCGTGAAGTTCGGCAGCCGTCTCGTACACCGGAGCAGCGTGGGCGAACTCGGGGAAGGCCAGAAGTTTGACATCACCAAATGGTTCGTACCCGACAACGGCACGCTCGGCCATCGTCAGCATATGACTGACGTTGTTGGCAATCTCCGACCGATGGCGTGGGTTGGGACGGTCCGTTTGACAGGCGGCAGCCAGGTAACGCGGGATTGTCATGGTCGCTCGGTTGAGGTTATTTTGGAGATACGGTTAGATCAAGGACTTGTTGTGTCAGAGCGAATGCTTTGGTTCCATTCTGCTATAAATAGTCCACCTACTCTTCCAAGCTTTGGTGATTTATTGATACCACGTCTGCCACACCGAACACGTCACCTCGACCAGTCATTCGTCGTCCGACGGCGCCGAAGCCTTACCAACCGGCACTCGGGCCAATCTTAAAAACGCTGCTGTATGTTACCTTCGGTTCCGTCGCAATTCTTGGCGCGACCGGCGCTTATCTGAGCGCCATTTCGCTCTTCGATTGGTGGAGCAAGCCCTACAGTTATGCGACGACGTTCACCATTTGGATGTTTCTGGGGCACGGCATTATTGGGGCTATATTGTTTGCGCCGTTCTTCGTATTCGGCACGTGGCACTTTCTGACCGCGTGGCGGCGGCCCAACAAGGCGGCGATTCGTCGCGGTATCTGGGCGTATGTTTTTGGCCTCCTGATTGGTGGTACGGGCTTCGCGCTGTTTCAGTTCGAGGGGTTGCCGCAACTGCCGACCGGCACAATCACACGTGCTGTGGTTTACTGGCTGCACATCGTGATTCCGTTTGCCGCCGTGTGGGCGTATGTCTCGCACCGCAAGGCTGGCCCCCGGATCAAGTGGGGCGTGGCAAAGTGGTGGGCGATTGGTGTGGCAGTGTTCGTGGGCGGGATGGTTACGCTTCATAGCCAGTCGCCGCACCGCTGGTACGCCGAAGGCCCGAAGGACGGCGAGGCGTACTTCCACCCGTCCGAATCGCACACGTCCGACGGCAAGTTCATCCCCGCCGACTCGATGATGAGCGACACGTATTGCATGAAGTGCCACCCCCAAGTTTACAACGACCACTTCCACTCGTCGCACAAGTTCAGTTCGTTCAACAACCCGGCATACTTAGTGAGCGTCGCGGAAACCCGAAAAGTCTCCCTGGAACGTGACGGCAACACGAAAGGTTCGCGTTGGTGCGCCGGGTGCCACGACCCGGTGCCGCTGTTTAGCGGCGCGTTCGATGACCCGAATTTCGACATGAATTCCCACCCGACGGCTCATGCGGGTATCACCTGCGTGGCGTGTCACTCGATCACGCATATCCACGGCGCCACTGGCAACGGCGGGTACACGATCGAGGCGTCGGACCACTACCCGTTCGCGTTCAGCGAAAACAAAGCCTTGCAAGCACTGAGCAACCAGACCATCAAGGCGAAGCCGGACGTCCACAAAAAGACCTTCCTGAAACCGTTCCACAAGACTTCCGAGTTCTGTGCGACGTGCCACAAGGTCGCGTTGCCGGTGGAGTTGAACCACTACAAGGACTTCCTTCGTGGCCAAAACCATTACGACTCGTTCTTGCTCAGTGGCGCATCGGGCCACGGGGCGCGGTCGTTCTACTACTCGGCGAAAGCGTTCGATAACTGTTCAACCTGCCACATGCCGTTGGAAGAAAGCCAAGACTTCGGCGCGAAAGATTTCGACAATTCCGGCACACGCAAAGTTCACAACCACAACTTCCCCGGTGCCAACACTGGCTTGATGACGCTGTTGAAGAACGAGCCGAAGTACGCGATGCACAGCGAAGGCTTCGACAAAGCGATTGCGATGCACGAAGGCTACTTGAAGGACAAGCGGTTGCGGATCGACCTGTTCGGCCTCAAAGACGGTGCGACGACGAGCCATGAAAAATTGATCGCCCCACTCCGACCGAACTTGCCGGTGTTGAAGCCGGGGAATTCTTACGTCGTCGAAGTTGTGGTCCGCACGCTGGTCATCGGCCACCACTTCTCACAGGGGACGGTGGACTCCAACGAAATTTGGGTCGATTTCCAGGCCACGTCCGGCGGCAAAGAAATCGCCCGCAACGGTGCGTTGAACGGCCCGAACGACACCGGGCCGGTCGATGAATGGTCGCACTTCATCAACGTTCACATGCTCGACCGCAACGGCAACCGTATCAACCGCCGCAACGCCCAAGACATTTTCACGCCGCTTTACGACCACCAAATTCCACCCGGTGCTGCCGCCGTGGTCCACTACCGACTTGATGTCCCGAAGGATGTCACCGGGCCGATTGAACTCAACGTGAAGTTGCGGTACCGCAAATTCGACTACGAGTACATGAGCATCATTCACGAGGGGAAAGTGTCGCCGAAGTTGCCGATCGTAGACATCTGCCAGGACAAAGTCACGCTACCCGTTGAGGGGATCGCAACCTCGGTGCCGCCTCAAGAGTCCCCGATCCCCGCTGAAAAACGCTGGGAGCGGTGGAACGATTACGGCATTGCCAACCTCATCGAAGGGGGCGTCGGGAATCGACGCGGGAATTTCAAACAAGCCGAAGCGGCCTTCCGGCAATTGATCGCAAGCGACACGAAAGAAGCGGTGAGCCAAGGGCACGTGAACTTGGCACGAGTGATGATTGAAGAGGGGCGCAATCAAGACGCCGCCGAACAACTCAACCTCGCGGGCAAAGCGGAACCGCCTGCCCCGTGGTGGACACGCGCTTGGTTGACCGCCACCGTGAACAGCGAAACGGCCACGAAAGCGGAACACCTTGATGCCGCCATCGCGGACCTCGAACGCATCGTGGACCCCGCCAACCAACCGCGTGAACGGGGCTTTGACTTCAGACATGATTACGTGATTCAAAACATGCTCGCCAACCGCCTGTTCAAGCGACGTCTGTTCGAGCCGGACGGCTCCGAATCGCAAAAACAGCTCGTGTTGAAGGCCATCACCGCTGCGGAGCGGGTGCTGAAACTGGACCCGGAAGACGTGCAAGCTCACGACTTGTTGAAGCAAGGTTACAGTACCCTTGTCGGGGAACCCGCCAGCCCACGTGTGGACCGACCGGCGCCGGAATTCGGCGGCTTGTTGGCACTCGCCACCCAAGCCGCTGATGTGAAGCAGCCGTTGCTAACCCGCATGGATCTCGTTCACCAACTCCAGGCCGGATTAGACGCAATCGGCAAGCAACCACCGCGTGCGGACCAGCCGAAGTTGGTCACGATGCGTGCGCTGTGGAAAGCACTCCAGCCGTTGTACCACACGGAACAAGATCCTGTGCTTCGGGACGCACTGGCAGCGATGATGTCCTCGTTGCACCGGGAATTCCACACGATTTTCAAGCCGGACGAAGTGGCCCGGTCCGCGGCGACACGGCTGTATCGGTCTAAAAACCCCGCCGCGAATTATGCGGCCCGCGACCGGATCGTCTACCCGACCACGCCGGACCATCGCAAAACGATCCTGGCGGGCGGCGAACTGTTACGCGATTGAGCCGCCGTTTCGTCCGCCGATTTCATAGGTTCTCTTCACCATGAAGCAACTGAAATACATTCTCCCGGCGCTGCTACTCATGAGTGCCGCCGGGTTCGCAGGCTACTACTTTTTGCTACGTGAGAAGCCACCGACGCTGGTCGTGAAACCGGGCACCGCCCAAACACGGGATGCGATCCCGGTGCCAGCGGTCCTGTTCACGAACGTTACGAAGTTAGCCGGCATCGCGTTCAAACACGAAAACGGTTTGTCTGGGCGGAAGCTGCTCCCCGAAACGATGGGGGGCGGCGTGGCCGTCATCGACTTCGATGGCGACGGCTTGCAGGACTTGTTGTTCGTCAATTCCTGTCCTTGGCCAGGGCACACGGGGCGTGATTCAACCGCCACACCCAAGCTGTACCGCAACAAAGGCGATGGCACGTTTGAAGATGTCACGGTGGCGACGGGGTTAAACATCACGATGTACGGCATGGGCGTCGCCGTTGGTGACTATGACAACGACGGGTTCCCGGATTTGTTCATCACGTGCATCGGCAAGCACCGGCTGTTCCACAACGACGGCGGCAAGATATTTACTGAGGTTACCGATACCGCGAACATCGGTGGTTCGATCTCTCTCCCGAAGTGTTCGTGGGACGACTTCTTGAAGTGGGATCAGCCGATTCCGTTCGGCTCGTCGGCGACGTTTGTGGATTACGACGGCGACGGCAAGCTCGATCTGTTCGTCTGTCACTACTTGACATGGTCGCCGAAATCGGACTTGAACGTGAGT
>JAYSXU010000013.1:0-2247 GCA_043716965.1 Fimbriiglobus sp. | reverse complement strand
CACGATCACGTCACTACCTCACTCCCCCGACACTGAGTCGGGGAATGAGGTAGTGACCCGGCTTACTAGTAGCGTGCCTTTATGAGGCTAGTTCGACTTGCCCGCCCGAACTGACCCTACAAATGCTTATTACACGAAGCGGTCCCGAAAAACAGTCTGGCTCCCCCTCTGCCATTGGTGAGGGGTCACACATGTGAAATGCAAAGTTCTGGATCGACAATTCGGAGTACCAAATTATGTCAACTACATACCGCATTCGCCGCGGGATCACTCTGGTCGAAATCCTTGTTGCAATTGCGATCATGGCGGTTCTGGTCGGCTTGCTGCTCGTGGCGGTTCAAAAAGTTCGCGTGTCGGGTGCCCAGGCGCAGAACAAAAACAATCTCAGACAGATGATCTTGGCGGTCCATCAAATTGCGGACGAAGACGCGGGCGACATCAAAAAATTAGCTAAAGCAGACATGAAAGGCGTGCATTTCGGGAACGCTAGCTTGTCGCTGTACTACCGGATGATCCCGATTGTGCACGGGGTCATGGTCTTTCCGTCGAACCCGACCCCGGAAGCGGTATTGGAATTTTCACAGCCCATCGTGAAAGTCTACCAAAATCCCGCCGACCCCAGCTGGAGCCATGACCCGATGTTTGGCCCCATTCGCACAAAAGTCAGTTATGCGTTTAACATGGTGGCATTTAACGGGTCCATCAGTCTGGTGTCGTCCATTCCGGACGGGACCAGCCAAACGATCGCAATCGGCGACAAGTACTTTGCGCGGTGCGGCAACGAGCCGTCCGGCCCCAAAACCTACCACGTTTATGACACGATATTTGATCCGTCGAATAGCGAGACCGTTATGGGGCGACGCCGGCCGACGTTTGTTGATCGGGCCTGGGGAGATGTCATGCCGATGACGGACTCTACGACGCGCGCGACCCGCCCGTCGGTCGCAGGGAAGACGTTCGATGTGGCGAAACGGCCCGAGGACGTGGACCCGCACATCCTATCTACACCGTTCCACGCTGGACTCACCGTGGCGTTGTTCGACGGCAGCGTCCGAACGATTTCGCCGAGCATCAGCGAATCGGCATTTTGGACAATGGTTACACCGGCTGCCGGAGACGTTGCAAAAACGGAGTGAACACGGCAAGTCAACGGGCAGGCTCGCGGTGTCATGCACCGTGAGCCTGCCCCTTTTTACAATCACCCACCGGCGGGGCAGCCGGCGTCGAGGAATGCTTGCAGGATGAGTTGGGCGGCGACGCGGTCGCGGCGGCTTTTGCGCTTCTTGTTAGTGAGGCCGGCTTCGAGCAAAAAGTCTTCGGCAGCGGCACTGGTGAACCGCTCGTCCCAGAACGCGACGGGGCGATCCGTCAGAGCGTGCAGCCACGCGCCGAACTTGCGGCACGCTTCGGATTGCACGCTTTCTTCACCGCTCAGGTGAATCGGTAACCCGATCACGAACCCGACGACCGATTCCTTCGGGACGAGCTTTTGCCAGAACGCCGTGTCGTGCGGTTGACCGCGTTGGGTGTACGTTTCCAACGGCGACGCAATCCGTCGTTCCGCATCGCACACAGCCAAGCCGATGCGCACGGTGCCGTGGTCGATGCCCACGACACGACCGTGGATGGGAAAACCCGCCACGGGTTCGGTTGGCAGTATCACACCGTCAGCACTCACAGGTACCGCTCCAGGTCGCCCTTTTTGAGCTTCGCCACGATGTCCTTGACGGTCGCTTCCTCGCGGCGATCGGCCACAAGAATCGCGTCGCCGTCTTGAATGATGAGCAGGTTGCTCACGCCGATGGTCGTGATGAGTTTGCCCGCATCGCCGACGATGACGGAGTGCGTGGTGTTGATACCGCAGTGCGTGGCCAGGATCGTGTTGCCGTCGGCGTCTTGCGGGTTGCGGCGTTCCAGGGCGAGCCAACTGCCCACGTCGTCCCACTGGTACGGGGCTTGAATCACCATCACTTCCGGTGCCTTTTCCATCACCGCGAAGTCGATGCTGATCTTTTCGAGGTTCTCGTACTCGTGCCGGAACACCTCGTCGCGCTTCGGCGTGGGCCACGCGGCGGCAATGCGATCAATCGCGGCGGACAGGGCCGGGCGGTTCTTGCGGAGTTCGTTCAGGATCGTGACGGCCTTCCACACGAAGATACCGCTGTTCCAGTAAAAGTCCCCCGATGCCAGGAACTTCTCGGCGGTGTCCGGGTCGGGCTTTTCCTTGAAGGCTTGCACCTTGTTAAT
>JAYSXU010000120.1:0-17678 GCA_043716965.1 Fimbriiglobus sp. | reverse complement strand
GGCTGTTGTCCGGCCCGAGAATGTCGCCCCCTTGCCGGTCCACGTCGTACATCACGCCTTCGCCCAAGGGGCCGCGATCGAGGGTCAATTGCACTTTGAAGCTGCCTTTTCGCGCTTCGGTCATCCGCTCTTTGAACTTACGGGCGCGGTGGTCGCGGGTTTCTTCTTTGGTTTGCAGCGCGAACCGGGCTTTGTTGTAATCGACCTGGGTGCCGGCGATTTTTTTCGAGACCGAATCAATCTCGGCTTTGAGTTGGGTGATTTGGCCTTTGACCGCTTCTTCGCCCTCACCACCTTTGCGGTCGAACCAATCGACCCGGTTGGTGTAGGCGGACAAGCTCCACGCCAACAGCCCGACGCCGAAGACGACGTTCACGAAAACCAGGATTTTGCCGAGACTGGTCATGGGAATAATTCCAAGGTAATCGTGGAGACTCTTACTTGCCACCCTTATTTTCCGACGCTTCGAGCTGGCCTTCAAGGCCGAAGTTTTTCCGGAGCGTTTCGCCGACCTGTTTTTCAATGGCGAACAATCGCTGTTCCACGGTCGCCTGGGCAGTCAGGGCTGCCGCGACTTTCGCTTGGATGTCTTCCAAGCCCTTGCGGCGGTCGTCCGTGAGCAACCGGCGCTGTGTCACCGCTTCAATGTCGTTAGCCCGTTGCAGTTCGAGTTCGGACCGCACGACGACTTGTTGTTGCAACAGCAGGGCGCGACCAATGGCCAGATTCTTCAGCAACTCGTACTCTTCGGCGAAACGGCCTTGATCCTGGCCGATTTGCTGTTCGGTGCTGCGTTCCATTTTGGCAAACCGATCGACTTGGTCCGCCATCACGTGGGCGTAGGTGCGAAGTCCGACGACCAGGGCGACCCGCTTTTGCCACCCGGCGGTTTCGCTCAGGTGCATCAAGAGGTGCCCGATTCGATTGCGGCGGTCACTCTCGTCGCGGCAAGCATCGGTGCCGACACTGGAAAGAACCGTTCGCAATCCGGTGTGAGTGTCGCCGAGCTTATCGAAGGCATCGGTAGCATCTTTCGCTGCGGCTGTGACTGTTTTTGGGTCGCTAGTCTTGTCGTCTTGGAGCGCCTTGTAGGCGGCAAACTTGGACTTCGCCGCGTCGGACGCTTGACGGATCGTTTCGGTGGCTTGTTTCACTTTGCCCGCATCCGCTTCGGACTGGGCTGGGTCGATTCTTGTCAAGGCGTCAAAGCGTTTGTTGAGCATCGCCATTGCGGTGGTGGCGTTTTCTTCAACCCACTGCGGGCCACGAGTCGCAAGCCGATCGGGATCGACCATTTGGCGAAGCAAGTCTCGTTCGACGAACGATTCCGTCATCAGCGTCAAGATGCCGGGCGTGAAGACCAGACGTTGCGTTTGCGGGCTACGATCGAACCGGCCGCAAAGTTGTGCGAGTTTCTCGGCGGGTGCGAGTCCACCCAGCTTGGCTTCCATTTTTGCTTTGATGCCCGTGACTTCGGCCATCTGGCACTTCACGACGGGGACGCCAGCTAATTCTTCACTATCCGTTCCGGTGAAATGATCCTTCAGAAACTTTAACCGCACCCGTTCGACAACAATCTGCCCCGAGACCACTGTCCCGAGGGCAATGTTGTCGTCGTCGGAGTCGATGCCGACCGGCGGTTCAACCGGCATCCCGGCTAACACCAAGTGGTGTCGTAACAGGTTGGCCTGGATACTTTGCCGGACGGCCCAGTCTTGGGAGGTCAGGTAGACCAACCCAGCCGCGACAAGCAAGTTCACAAAAAGTAAAAGTTTCCCCAACGTCCCCATGAGTACAGTCCCTGTGGAAAGTCGCGGTGTACGGTTCTTGGTATCATACGGGGGATAGTCAATCATCCCCTAGCAGAATAATTCGCGGGGGAAAATAGTGTAAGACCGATCGGCCCGCACTATCCCAAGATTGTGACGGACTGAGGCGGAGTTGACAAGCAATTTGATTCGGTAAGTGGCGTAGTTTTGGTATTTCAGCTAGGCGCCACCGATACCGCCGGTTCGACGGTTTCGACCGCGCCTGCGGCTTGACGATAAAACGGTTGCCCGCAACCCGTCGGGGTAACTTTTACACGGGATCACACTTTCTTTCGTAATCGAGCGTGGAATAAACTATACCCTTGGTAGGATCCATTTGGATTCCCCCTGTGGCGATCGCCGCCCACCATCCCCACCCGTACCCGGCGTGCTGACGCCTTGAGTTCGGTCATGACCACAGATGCCGCCCGCATGAACCGACAAATCGGGAATTACGACCTGATTGTCAAAATCGCCGAAGGCGGCATGGGGGCGGTCTATAAAGGCCGAAACCGCGCCACCGGCGAGATCGTCGCCATCAAGATTGTCCCCGCCGACACCGCCAAAAATCCCCTGCTTTTGAAGCGGTTTGAACAAGAATTCAAAGCCGCCAGCGTCATCGACCATCCCAACGTGGTAAAGGCGATCGACTATTGCGGCACCGGCGCGACGCCGTTCCTGGTGATGGAATTCGTCGACGGCGAGTCGTTGGGCCAGCGGATCGACCGCGAAACGGTCCTGCCCGAATCGGAAGCCATCCGCCTGATCGGCCAAGTCTGTGAGGGGCTTCATCGGGCACACAAGCAAGGTCTCATTCACCGCGACGTGAAGCCGGATAACATCTTGCTCACGCAAGAAGGGGTCGCCAAACTAACAGATCTTGGCCTCGTCAAAGATGTCGAAGGCGAAATGAACCTGACGAAAACCGGGCGTGGCCTGGGCACCCCGCACTTCATGGCCCCCGAACAGTTTCGCAACGCCAAAAATGCCGACGTTCGCTGCGACATGTACAGCCTCGGCGCGACCTTGTACATGATGGTCACGGGGATCACACCCTTCGAGAAAACCAGCCCGCTCGATTGTTGGTTGAAGAAGACCAAGAACGACTTCCCCGAACCGAAGAAGTACAACCCGAAGCTGAGTGACCGCACGAATTGGGCGATTTGTCGCGCCATGCACAGCGACCCGGCCAAGCGGCCCCTGTCCTGCCGCGAGTTCATGGAAGACTTGATGGGCACCACGTGGCGCACCCAACAAGGGTCCGGAACCTACGCAATCCCGCCCGAACTGCAACCCGGTGGTGTGGCCGCTCCGGTTGAAGACAATTGGTACATGGTCTACCGCGACGTGGACAATCAACTTCACACGGTGAAAGGCGCCACGGAGAGCATCCGCAAAAACCTGCAAGCCGGGGTCTTGGGTGACATCACGTGGGTTCTGGTCAGCCGGACGAAAACCGGCCAATTTCAACCGCTCCGCAACATCCCGGAGTTCCGCGATCTGGTGGTGCAGACCCTCGGTTCCGGTTCGGAGGCCCTGGCAAACCCGCGACTGAGCGAAACAACATTCAACCCCCCGAATTACGCCCAATCCCGGACGCCCTCCAGCGGACCCGGAACGGCCCGGATGTCGGGCGGCCCCGCCGCCAAACCTCCGAGTCGAACCCCGAGCACGTCGGGTAGCAAAAATACCCCGATCTCGACGACGGACTACACGCCGATCCGGAACCCGATTCCCGCCGACCAGTTGCCGACCGAGCACCACGACATTGACCCGATCACCCGGTTACTGGAAGGCTCCCAAGCCCCACTGAAAAAGTCCGCAGCCCCGCCGCAACCGCCCATCGACTGGACACCCTACATCGTCCTCGGCTTCGCCGTCGTCGCCGCCATCTTCGGGCTGGTGTTTTTCTTGCGTTAGTGGACGATCAAATCACCCGAGCCACGACCATCAGGGAGTGGCCCAACCCGCCACCCGCGCTACGCTTCCACGATCGCAACCCAACCCGAGACCTGCCCGCAGTCCTCCCGCAGTGATAAGCGAACAACACAACCTTTCGCGTGAGGCGGGTTGGGCCACTTGCTGACGGTCGTGGCTCGGACGATTCCCGGATGTCGAGCTAGTCAGACCCCGATAAGATGCCGATTCTCTTTTCCCCGTTGCACATCACACGCTACAATTCCCTTGTGGCGATTCTTGTTGATAATTCCTCTGAGGTTATCCGGATGCTCCGGTTCGCCCTGGTTGGTGTGTGGGTCGGCGTGTTGGCATTCACAAGCGTTGCGGCGGAGCCGATGTTGGAAGTCGTGATCCGGTCGGACGTGACTTACGCCACGGTGGACGCGGAAAAGTTACAACTCGATCTCGCGGTGCCCAAAGCCGGCGGGCCGTACCCGTGCGTGGTCTGTTTGCACGGCGGGGCCTGGAAAGGCGGGAGCCGCAAAGACCTTTCCCGCCCGGTGCAATGGGCCGACTTCGGCACGGGCAGCAAAAGTCTCATTGAACTGACCGCAAGCCAAGGGTACGCCGTCGCGAGCGTGAGCTATCGGCTCGCCCCCAAGAATAAGTTCCCCAGCCAAATCCAAGACGTGAAAACAGCGGTCCGGTACCTGCGCGCCAACGCGAAGCAACTGAACATCGACCCGGACCGGATCGGCGTTGTTGGGTTTTCTGCGGGTGGACATCTGGCTGCGCTGCTCGGGACCACGGATAAGGACGCGGGCTTTGACGGCGAACTGTTCCCCGACCAATCCAGCCGCGTCAGTTGCGTCGTCGATTTCTTCGGCCCGGCGGATTTGACCCTGTATTGTGAAACACCGGGCATCGAGAAGGCGTTCATGGTCCCACTACTCGGCGCCTCGTCCCACGACAAAATTGAACTTTACCAGAACGCCTCCCCGACCCAGTACGTCTCGAAGGCGACGCCGCCGTTTCTCATCCTGCACGGCACTGCGGACATTGTCGTGCCACTCCTCCATTCGCAACGATTGCACGCCAAGCTCCAAGAAGCCGGTGTAAAATCGGAACTCGTCACGATGCGAAACAAAGGCCACGGCTGGTTCGGCGACGACGCCACCCGCAGTCACGAAATGATGATGAAGTTCCTCAACGAACACCTCAAGGCCAAATGATGCGCGTCGTCTCGACCCGCCGAACCACGACAAACGGGACCGTCCGAGACGTGCCGTCTCGACGGGTGCTCCGACTGGCCACGTGGGTGGTATTGGCCGTCACGACGCTGTTCATCATCGCCCACGGTTGCCATAAATCCGACGAGGACCATGAACCACTCTTCCTACCGGACACCACCGATCACGCTGTTGGTTTGTTCCGTTAAGTTCGACACACTTCGGGTATCACATCGTCATGAGACGCCGGGTTTTGTTCCTGTTTTCGCAATCGTCAATCTTGGCCGTTTTCAGGCGATGTGACCAGAATTTGCCAAAGACCGCGTCACGAAAGCCTTGTCAGCGTGGTGTTTTCGGTGTTTGATAGACAGTGTCATTCCCCTCCGTGTTGCCGGGGTGTCGTTCGCATGGCTGATATCACCCGCGAGATGATCCAGGATTACCTGCACGATGCGTTGCCGGCCGGAACAGCGGCATCCGTGGAGAAAGCGATCCGCGAGCAACCCGCTTTACAAGCGATGGTCCACCAAATTCGGCACGAAGTGGATCGTGGCGAACATAGCGTCGGTGCCATTTGGCGGCGCGAGCGGCTGTCCTGCCCCAACCGCGAACAGTTAGCCGGGTTCCTACAAGAGATCCTCGACACGGCCCAGGCGGAGTACATTGAGTTTCACTTGAAGACCATATCTTGCCCCTACTGCCAAGCCAACTTCGACGACCTCAGCCGGTTGCAAGCCGAAGGCACCGAGACACGCAGCAAGCGGCGAAAACGCATCCTCGATTCCAGCGTGGGCATACTACGGGATGTCGCGGGGCGCTGAACGATAGTGATTCACCACGAATCAAAGCCGCGATTGGCTGACGTCGCTTGTGTTTCTGGCTGAGTTTCGGATAATTTCCCTGCCCCCCGGACGAACACTCTTTTAACCGGGTCGGGTCCATGACTTTGGGTTCGGGAAGTTGTTACGTATGTCACTCACGTGCCCTCGATGTTTGCGCAAAGTCGTCGATACCGTGAACCCGGACGAGCCGCCGTTATTCTGCATGTATTGCGGTCAAAAACTCCGCACCGGCTCCGGGTCGTTCCCCCGTGTCGTCATGCCGGATACCGGGGAAGTTCGGAGCGCGGACGCCCACGGCGACACACTGGCGTTTGTCCCCGCCTCGAATTCCTCCGGTTCCGGGGCGTCGGGGCCTAGTCCGGATCACCAGACAAACACCTTCGACGGCAACACGAACAGCACTACGGAATCGACCATTTGTGCGATTGCGGGGTATGCGTTCATCCGCTTCCTGGGCGGCGGCGGACAGGGCACTGTCTATGAAGCCGAATCGACGAGTAACGGGCAGCGGGTTGCGGTGAAGTTGCTGTCCCCCCGGTTGGCGGCGAACCCGTCGTCCGTCGAACGTTTTCGCCAAGAAGGTCGGGTTGCCAGTCAAATCAGTCACCCGCGCTGCGTCTTCGTGTTGTCAGCGGATACTGAAGCGGGACGGCCCTACATCATCATGGAGTTGATGCCGGGGAAGACACTGAAAGACCTCGTCGATCAAAAAGGAACGATGGCCTTTGCCGACGCGATTGACCGGATTTTGGACGTGATTGACGGCCTATGCGAAGCCCATCGGTTGGGTGTGATTCACCGCGACGTGAAGCCGTCGAACTGCTTCCTGACGGACGACGACCGCGTCAAAATCGGTGACTTCGGTCTCGCCAAGTCGCTTGCACCCGACGATAGCGATAACCGACAACTGACGGGGTCCGGTGCGTTTCTCGGGACGGTGATGTATGCGTCCCCCGAGCAAATTCGGGGCGAACCCGTTGGCTACGATTCGGACGTCTACGCGGTGTGTGGCACGCTCTATTATTTGCTCACCGGGAAAGCGCCGTTTCAGCATGAAAGCCTAACGGCGTCCCTGGCGAAGGCCGTTTCGGAAGCGGCCCCGCCGATTCGCACCCGTCGTCCGGACGTGCCTGCCGAACTCGAACGGGTGGTGCTGCGCGGGTTGGACCGCGACCGCAAACGGCGCTGGCGATCACTCGACGACCTGCACGACGCACTTGTCGATCTTCAACCGGAAAAGCAACAGCCCGCTCGGCCACGGGCGATGGTGTTAGCTTACATCATTGATTGCATCGTGTTGGAATGCCTGATTGTTCCCTTGGAGCTGCTTCGACAATACCTCGTCGGCCCCGCAATCGAGTCTAGTTCGACCACCATCAGCGTCCTGGATATGACGTGGCCGGGGCTGCTCATCACGTTGATTTACTTCGTCGTGCAAGAAGGCATTTTTGGCACCACGATCGGCAAGCGGCTGTTACGGCTGCGGGTCCGCCGGTTGCGCAAGATGGGGCCGCCCGGCTTGTGGCCGGCGTTGGTGCGAGCCGGTGTTTTTAACCTCATTTGGTACTTGATGTTCCAAGTGCCGGAATGGTCCGTGATGGTGTTCGGCGCGTCCGGCGGTGTGCTGGGTGTCGGGTGTGTCCTCCTGGCGATTGCGGCGCTGCTTGTTCAATTGCGTCGGACCACCGAGGGTTGGCGTGGGCTACATGATTTCGCCAGTCGCTGCCGCGTGGTCCAGCGTCCCCGCCCGCCCCACCGACCGCGGTTGAATAGCCATTTCCCGGACCCGCTGGAACGCTTCCACCCGACACGCAGTCCGTTCCCCACGAAGATCGGGGGCTTTGCGATCACGGGTAAACTGATCGACTTACCCGACGGCGGCGAGGTGTGGGCGGCGGACGATCGGTCGTTGGGGCGGAGTGTGCTGATTCGCGTCTTGGCTTCGAGCCAAAGTCAAAGTGACACCACCCCTGCTGAAGTTTCCCGTCCGACACGGCTGCGAGTGCTGGGGCACGGCAACTTTGCGTGGAAGCCTACGCCGGAACCGGACGGCCAAATTGTACTGCGGTCGTGGATCGCTTACGTCGCCCCAGCCGGGTCACCGATTGCCGATGTCGTGACGCCCGAATGCCCCCTCAACTGGATTGACGCCAGACCGCTACTCGAACAACTGACCAATGAACTCACCCGGTCCCAGGAGGACGGCACCGCGATTCCGAACCTCAGTGTCGAACAAGTTTGGGTCGAACCCGGTGGGCGGCTGCAATTGCTGGAGTTTCCGCTGCCCACCGGGCGCGGGGGACTGCTGCTTCCGGCCAACCACCAGCCGGTCGAAAGCCAGTTGGCACTCATCCAACACGTCGCCACGCTCGCGCTCGAAGGCCAACCGCGGCACACCGCAACCCGCATCCGCGCGCCCCTTCCGCCCCATGCGTCCGCGATTACCAATCGGTTACTGAGTACGGACATCGGCTACCAAGACCGGGATTTGGCCGACCTTCGGCGTGACCTGATCGACAACCACGCCTACCCGCCGGAAGTGACGGCCAGTATGCGGGCGACCCACCTCTCCGTGCAAGGGTTGATGCTGGCGTTCGGGCTTCAATTGATGTTCGTTTTCAGCGGCTTGTTCGGGCTGTTCTTTGCCATCATGCTGGCAGGGCAAGACATCGGCTTTTCCGAAACCGAACGCATTCTGGCGAGTCCGACCGACCGTGCCGCGTTGATCGCACGGCTGGAGGCGTTGCCACCGGACAATAAAATGCGCGCCGATATTTTGCCCTTTCTCATGCCCGAACGCCTACCCGAGACGATGAAGAAATTCGACGAGTCACGAGTGGAACGTAAAACGAACGAGGCCGTGTCTCGGAATTTCCTGAACCGCCCGGAACGGATCGTGGTCGATCGCTTCTCGGGGATGGAACAGACCAACGGAAGTTTCACCGGCGAAAGTATCGTACTACAAATGGTGCACGGCGAAATTCAGTTGATCACGTCGCCTGAAATTCGCACCGCCCAAATGAGTCGCATGATGCGCCGCACGATGGCAATCGGTTTCGGGGTGCTACTGGTGAGCGTCCCCGTCATGTGGGCGGCGTTCGCGTTCGTGTTTCGGGGCGGACTTTCCATGACGTTCGCCGGCATCACGATTGTGCGAACCGACGGGCGGCTGGCCGGGCGATTCCGCTGCGCCGTGCGTGAGTTGGTGGTGTGGGTACCCGTTACGATTCTGTTGGGCGCAACGCTGTGGATTCAAGCCGCGCATCCGGAGTGGATCCTCGCCCGAACGGTGACCCTGTTCCTCGCGGTTTTCTTGCTCCCGCTCTACGTAGCCATCGCACTCCGACACCCCAGCCGCCCACCGCAAGATCGCATCATGGGCACACGCCTGGTGCCACGCTAATCGTGATGCGGCAGGTTGATCCCAGCGAACCGGCCAGATCAAACGCACTCACGATTTGCCGCTTGCCCGTAGCCGTTCCAAGAGCTTGGCCATGTCGATTGGCAACGGCATATCCCAGTGAAACGGGCTGTTCAGCACGGGGTGTTCAAAGCCCAACTCGGTCGCATGAAGGGCTAACCGGGGTGCCGTGCTGTTGTCCGTGATGACATCCCCGTTGGGCCGCTTGCAATACACTTTGTCCCCACAAACGGGGTGACCCTTTTCCGACAAATGAATCCGAATCTGGTGCGTGCGCCCCGTTTCTAGCCGACACGACAGCAACGTGTACCCCGGCAACTTCTCTTCAATCGTGAGGTGCGTTGTCGCCTTCTTACCCACGTCGGGCAAGTTCGTGCTACCGCGTCGCCCGTCGCCCCGATCCCGCACTAAATTCGATGTGATAGATTGCGGCGGCAAAAACCCCGGAATGACAGTGAGGTAACGCCGCACAACGGTGTGCTTGCGGAACTGCATCCCGAGGTGGCGTTCCGCCAACGGTGACCGCGCAAACACAACCAGCCCGCTGGTTTCTTTATCGAGGCGATGGACGATTCGCAGCGGCGGCAACGATTTCGGTTTTCGATCCAGCCGGGCCGCTGCCGCCCATTGTGCAAGGTCTTGTAACGTCGGGTCCAACTGACGGCGGTGTTCGGACCATTCCAACTCCGACGGGTGCCGCACGGTGTTCACGCCCGCCGGTTTTTCCACAACGAGGACGTGTTCATCCAGGTGCCGCACGCTCAGCCGCTCCGGGTGCGCGTCCTTCGGCAACGGCTTCGGCGACGCATGAAGTGTGACAACGTCGTTCTCCTTCAACCGCCGCGCATCGTCCGAACAAATCGCGTCCTCCACCTGCACCCGCCGCGCTGCAATCAGCGCGCGAACTTGTGCCCACGACAAGGCGTGTTCATGGAGCCGAGACCGCAAGACTTTCGCCAGGGTGTGACCCGATTCCGGAGCAGAAACAGCAAACGGCGCGAGTGTGATAGTCATTTGCGAAGATACATGATGAGAAGTTGAACCAGGACATTGCCAAGAAGCGTGAACACGAACCCAATCGTCAGGTAAAGATACTGCGTCTTGCGGCGATCGGATTCGGAGCGGTCGTTTTGAGGTCACTGACACGATCTTCAATAACGGCAAGGCGTTCTTTAATTCGATTCACTTCTGCTCGTTTGAAGTCTTCCTGTAGAAACCCAACAGCTTGTTTGAGGATCGTCAATTCTTGCATCGCTTGGCGTGCCGTTTCAGTGGCTTTCGATTCATACGCCATTCTCTGACTCCTCTTCTAGCTCGATGATTAACTTGTTGAGACGAGCCTGGATAACATCAGTTCTGTAACTTGATACGCTCCAGTGAAGTCGCCTCATGTGCGATTCCCGACCGTACTCATCAAACATCCGATGAACTGGAATATCCTCATAAACCTCGTAGCGGCCAGTCACACGTTCTTCCTCGACAAGTAGCACGCGAACGTGGTCGCCATCGCTCTCCGGCGTTTTAATCTTCGCAGTTCCGCGTGCAATGTAATCCCATCGAAGTTTTGCATTGTTCCATTCGGGATCGCTCGGTAACTGAAGATACATATCGAGGAAATAAGCCGTAGCAAGCTCCACGGCCTTGCGCAGTTCGGGCTGGTTCCGAATCTTGTCATCGACCGTCACTGGAATCGAATTGGCTGTCGTACTCATTTCGCGTCTCCGGGGTTATTGCCAGTATACCCGTTGCGGCCCGGTTTGGGACGGTCGCGGTTGTTTTGGGCTTGTGTTTGAATACTGGTGTTGAGTGGCGACGGTTGTTGACCAAACCCATGACCCTGACACGAGAAGAAGCCGATGAGCGAGACAGTTCGACAAACGCCACCCAACTCTGGAAGTGGTGGGCGGAAGGCGATGCTCGGGACTGGGCTGGTCGTCGGCGTCGCGCTTGACTCGTCGCAGTCGTCGCCCCCGACGCCGCCAGTTGCCGTGGCGAACAGTCAGCAGGATAAGAAAGCGACGGCGGCGACCCCTCGTGCGGTCGATGCGACCACTGCGTTCCTGGAGGCGCTCGACGCCAAGCAGCGGGGGTAGTGGCTTGTGAGCCACTAACTCAACTCAAGTGTCCGGAAATCGTGTCCCCGGCGAACGGCTCGACGTCAGTCCGCCGGTATGCTCCGTCCACACTGGCGGACTGACGTCGCGCCGTTCGCCAGGTAAATCTTATTATGCCTTCTCCCACAACAAACGGCATCCGAAGTACATGGGCGTGCTGGTGATCCTTCATATTCGTCGAGCGCGACACAAACCTGTTGCGACTTGAAATCGAACGGGCTTGATGAGCGACAATCGCCCAGGATCAACGGAGTTCTTTCGGGACTGGCTTCGATTCATCGGAATCTTTAGGGATTGGCGGCGGTTCGAGTAACTTCATCAACATGTTGCCGAGCGATTTGTTTGCGTTCGGGACTTGCACCACGAACGGCATTCGATCGACTTTTGTCGTCAACTGCACGCTGAGAGTTGGTAAATGTTTTAGTGCTCGACTCATAGCCGCGTCCAGCGGTGACATGAATTGAGGATTCATTTGGATTGGGTTGATGTCATCAATGAAACCAAGCGGCAGGCCGGGGCGTGGGGGAATCGGAACTGCACCTTGGTTTGGAATCGGGCCATCGGCAATCGGTTCGGGCACGGGTAACGGTGTGGTGAAACAGTGTTCGAGCAGCCCGCCGACGTTGAAGAACCCGAGTGCGGTCGTGTCCGGTTGCACGGGGACTTTCGACAGCCATTCGTTCCATTCCGCCCGTGTTCCTTTCCCGACCTTCGTTACATTTTTGTCCTGGTGAATCATCACAGTGGTCGTCGTTACGGAAAACTGCCACGCCGTCTTAGTATCCCCGGTTCCGGTGAGCATGGTGTAGACCCGCACGCCGCTAGCCAACTCCGAAACCGGCGGTTCGCCGGTCAGAAGTAGCGGCAGCAATGTGGGCAACTCTTTCCGCCACCGATCGGCGTCGCGGGCGGTTTCTAGATGCAGCATGACGACGGGTGATGGGGTGGTACTTGCCGGTGTGAACACCGTGACCGCTTTGATCGTGGCCAGCAATTCGGTCGGAGTTTTTCGCCCCGTGTCTTTCCCCGTGTCTTTCCCCGTGTCTTGTTCGAGCGCGGCAATCCGTTCCGACGGCTTCTTGCCAATCACGCCCCAGGCACAGGCGATGGCGTCCGCAACTGTGAGGGCCGATTTCACCCGTTGCTCGCCTGACGGCAGCGACACCGTGACCGCAGCGTGTGGCGGGCCGGGTAGCGATTTGAAATGATCGGCGGTCACTCGGGAGCCAATCAGAAGGGATGCCAACGGGTTGGACAACTTCGGGTCGCGGACAATCTCACCGCTCAGTTCCACGCGATCGGCGTCGAGTGAAAACGTGGCGGTTACGACGGGGATTGACTTCGGGTTGGCGACGAAGCGGATAATTGCGGTGAGGTCGGTTTCGGCTTTTGCTACGGCAGCTTTGTTGGCGGCATCGTATTGGGCGAGCCAATTCGTCGGTGTCGCGTACAGGAACACGCCGGTCCGATCGCGTGCGGCTTGTTGCCCGCGAAACAGTTCACTTTGTGCGAGCGAAGCGTCTTTCGATTTACCCTGATAACGACGCAACACATCTGCAATCGCGTCCCGCCCGGAGCCGATGATGAACAGCCCTGGCGTGTACGCATACGTGACTTCGGCCTTGCCTTCGGGCCACGGTTCGTTTTTCGGTTCGGCTATCGCAGCTTGACCCGGATCGAGCGGCTGACCCGCAAACGTGCGGTGCTGATAAATCAGTATGCCATCAACCACGCCGACACGCCGAACGTCGGACGAGGTTGTTAAAAACAGCCGAATCGCCAGCCCGGTGGCGTTGCTATCGCCCAACAGAATCGCGGCGGCGTAGCGAGGATTCTGGTGGGCGTCGTACCCGGTGAACGCCACCGCTGCCCCAGTAAACCGCGTCACTTCCGCGAGAAATTCCGGCGATGTGAACAGTGTCAACAACGCAGTTTCCCGAACCGCGTTCGCTTGGCCAAGGTCCGGTGCGCCGTCGTAGCGATCGTGCAACAACTTGCTCGCGTCGGCCCACGGTGTGCCTGCAACCAGTGCCTTCACACCTGTGACGAACGCGCCCGGCTTGGCAATCTCGGCGTAAGCCAGGGTGTCGGCGGGGAACAGTTTCGCCAAATCGGTGACGGGTTGCGCAACACCATTTGAAGCCAACAACCCGATGACCATCACGCCCATCACGCTACGAAACAACGGCATCACGGTCCCTCGGTTCACTTCGAGTTTTCTGTCCACAATACCGCGTTCGACACGAGCCGCAAGAAATTCGCGTCGGCAAAGTCCGTCTGATGCCCGAGCGACGTGTAGAAAACTCGCTGCGATTTACCGTCAGCAACTTTCCGTTCCCGCACCCAGGCAACGGGTTCGGTGACGTTCGGGATGGCGCCGGTCAACAGCACCGTGACTTCGTTCGTCAGTCCTGGATTTTTGTACAAACTGCCGACGGTGGTGAACGGCTTCACACCTTCTAGTGTGGGGTGCTTCGCGTTCGTCTCAACCACTTTCACGTCACACTTCGGCCCGGCTTTGTGGTGCATTTGGTAGTTGCCGCCGAAGACCTGCTTGTCCATCTCTAACCAGTTTTGCAGCCCGTGGCTCGCGGTCCGAATGCCGATGACGGGCTTACCCGTTTCGACGTACTTTTTGATGAGGTCGAGTTGAGCCGGCTCTGGCTTCAAACGGCGGGTGAAGAAAATCGCCACGTCGCAAGTGGCCAGTTGATCCAGTCCAGCAATGTCCGTGTCGGACTTACGAAACAACCGCACGCACTCGATCGCGTGGTTCGCTTCGAGGTGTTTTTGCAGGAGGGCGAACGACGCATCCGATTCGTACTCCAGCGACCCGGAAATCAGCGCGACCTTCAGCTTCTTCGCGGCGGGTTTCGGGGCGTCCGTCGAAATGTACGCGAACAGGTCACGCACCTCGGTATCGCTTAGGGTATCGAGCATTTTTTCGGGCATCAATGACACGGCCAACGGCGTCATCTTGTCGATGTCCGTGCGGGCGAGGACCGTCTTCTGCGCTTGGTCGTTGACCACGTTCGACAGCGTGACGGACTGCCCGTTCGATTCGCTCACCAGCCCCGTTAGTGTGCGACCGTCCGTCGTGTCGATCTTGTACGCGATGAATTCGGGGCGGATGTAACTGGACGGATCGACGATTTGCGCCAGCATGGAGTTGCGGTTCTTGCGGTCGGCGGTCGTCAGGTCCGGGCCGACTTTGCCGCCCTCGGCATGGAGTTGATGGCACACCCCGCATTGCTTGGTGAATATCACTTTGCCCTTCGTTGCATCACCGGCACCCTCGCGGCTCAGCAACAGGCTCAACGCCGTGATGCGGGCTTGTTTTTCGCCAGCGGTCGCGGGGCCGAATTTGCCGAAGTGTTTCTCGACTTGGCTCGTCAACTCCGGGTCGTTCAACGTGACCGCAATTTTCGCGTGGTCCAGCGTGAGGTCGGCCTTCGGAAATGTTCCGGCGTCGTAGCGGTGGAACAGTTCCTTCGCCCACGTTGGCCGGGACACGAGAACCCCGATCGCTTTTTTCTTCACCCCGGCGGACCAAGTTGGATACAACGTGAAAATCGACTGCACTGTCTTTACGTTCCCACCCAACGAAGCCGCGTCGAGCAGTCCACTGCGGAGGGCGTCCGTCTTCGCCAGCGAAAGTTGCTCTACCCACAGTGCGGCGAAATCACCGGCTTTTAGGCGTGACGCGGTGGCAATCCACGGCAACCGTTGACTGTCCGGCAGCGCCTCGTTCAGCACCTGCGTGCGAACCTCGGCGATGGCGTCTTGGTTCCCGAACTTCGCTAGTAGCCGCAACACCGCGTCGTCGTGTGGCAACTTCTTGCGCACCATTTGGAAGTGTTGCGTCAGGACTTTAACATCCACAGCGGCACCGGAATCCACCGCCATTTCCGTCGCCCGCACGATCGTGGCCAACCGCTTGCCGTCACCAGACGCCGCGAGTTCGGCATTGAAGATGTTTTGAAACACCGTGAACGACTTCGGTCGCCCGTCCGAAAGTGTTCGTCGCATGAACCGTTCGAGTAATCCCAGTGACGCGGGGCTGGTACTCGCGGTTGCCAACACCGTGTTCGCGGCCAAAACCGGGTCCGCGTTAATGTGGCCTTCGATGGCCCACCAAGTCAGCATCGGCAACACCGAAACATCATCGGTGTCCGTTCGCCGAAGCAATTGCCCGATTAGTTCCAACCCGTCATTCGCGGTCAGTCGTTTCGCAGTACACGCAATTTGCGCCAGTACCACTGCCGAGGTGTCTTTGCTCGCCAAGTCCTGCAACGCCGTTTTCGTGCGACGATCTAGAGGTCCAGGCCGGTACGCGATGTGGTCGCCCAAGAATCGCACGGTCCAAGCTCGAACGGATTCGTTGTCGCTTCGTAAAAAGTTCGGCACGAGATCGAGAATCAACGCGGGGTCCATTTGGTAGAACGTCCACAACGCTTCCAGTGCTAACTGCCCGCGACGTTCCAGGATGTTGGTTTTGAGCGTATTCAGGACGGTTTCATCGTTCCGCTCGACCAACAATCGGCGGGCTTCGCGCCGCCACCACACGTTCGCGTTGCTCAGCAACGCCACGAGTTCGCCGCTTGATTTGAATCGCAAGTCGAACGTCGGGTACTTCGGCCCACCTTGATACTCGATGCGATAAATCCGCCCGTTGGTTTTGTCCCAGTTGTCGATCGGGTCGATGTGGGCGGCGCGTTTGTCGTACCAGTCGGCCACGTAAATGCAGCCGTCCGGACCAAGCATCAGATCGACGGGGCGAAACCACGAATCGTTTGCTTGCAACAAATCCCCGCCCGGTTCGGCAGTGAAGCTCGCGCCGTGCGGCGTCATGGTGTGTCGGTACACGGCGTTCGACAACAGGTTCCCCGCGATGTACTGCCCGCGATACTCCGGCGGGTACACGTCCGCTTCGTAAAGCACCCCGCCACACGTGACGTGGCCGCCCTTGAACCCCTTGTACGGCACGTGCTCGAAGTAGCCATACGAGTACGGGTTGTGCAACGGGCCGTGCTTGCTAAACCCCTTGACGTAGTACGCCCCTTGCATCTGGTGCAGCATCGCAAACCCGGTGCTGTTCGTCCCCGCGATGCACTCGCCGTGCTTGTTGAAGTCGAGGCCGAACGTGTTGCCACCGCCCTCGCTGAAGAGTTCAAACTGCTTGGTTTTCGGGTGGTATCGCCAGACGCCTTGTTGAAACTCGACGACCTCCGGTTTGCCTTTCGACAGCGAATTCGGGGCCTGAATCCGGCACGTGCTCGTACTTCCCGCCGCGCCGTAGAGCCAACCGTCCGGCCCCCATTGCAGGCTGTTGGCCACGCTGTGAGTGTCGTCCATGCCGAACCCGGTCAGCAGCACTTCGGGGTCGCCGTCCGGAACGTCGTCCTGGTTTTTGTCCGCATAAAACAGCAGGTACGGCGGTTGCACCACGAACACCCCGCCGTGCCCGATGCAAAACCCGGACGCCAAGTTGAGGCCATTGATAAAGTCCTTCGACTTTTGAAACACCCCGTTCTCGTCCGGATCAAAACAGATCGTCAGCCGGTCCGCCCCCTTCGGCCCACGCGGTGGCGGTTCGGGGAACTTGTCCCACACGGTTCGCAAGTATTGATCTTGCTTCACCGGCTTCAAGCCCGCCGGGTTCGGGTACTGCAAATACTGCAACACCCACAACCGCCCTCGGTCGTCGAAACTCATACTCAGCGGTTGCCGAACCATCGGCTCCGTCGCCACAGCCCGCACACGAAACCCCGGCGGCAACTTCATCCGCTGAGTCGCCTCCTCCGGCGAGAACCCCTGCCCGAACGCCAGAAGCGGTGTGAGTAGAAGGCCGCCTAAAGCGAACACGTGAAAGAAGTGTTTCATAGGAACAACCGAGTCACGGAGGGAGGTAGCCGGAACGATGCCCTAGCGTAATGGATGTGCAACAGAAATGAAAGCGTTCAGTGAACGAAGAGTTGTCAGAGTAGGCTACACGAGAGTTGGTGGGAAATTTATCCACTACACTGGCAATCTTTTTGACTTCAGGCTGAAAGCCTGGGAGAACTTAGCCCAGAGCTAAGGAGGCTTTGCGACGCCGCCCTGGGTCGTCACTGGGCTGAGTGCTCCCAGACCTTCGGCCTGAAGACGCAACAATGCCAGAATCGTGGACAAATTTGCCAACAGTAATTGCACGCCCACCCGTTGGCTCGATCACTAATGCGCTAGCTCTTGTTGACGACCTTGGCGACGAGAATCCCGACAAAGATCAGCACGAATAAACAGAACACAACGCCCGCAATCCACAGGACGATGGGCGTCGCGGAATCGGCTGGCTGTGGCGTGGCTTTCCGGGCTTGGGGCTTGCG
>JAYSXU010000119.1:0-5865 GCA_043716965.1 Fimbriiglobus sp. | reverse complement strand
TTGAAGGTTGAAGAGCAGAGACGCTGAAAGATTTTCTTCACTCTTAACTCTTATCTATCCACTATCCACTACTCACTATCCACTACTTGCTTTCCGCGAAGAACTTCTTTCTCGTCGAGAATCTGGTACGAGTAGCCTTGCTCCGTGAGGAACATTTGGCGGTGGTGGCTGAAGTCCAGTTCGCGGGTGTCACGGGTGACGATGGTAAAGAAGGCCGCATCGCCGCCGTCGGATTTCGGTCGCAGCACCCGACCGAGGCGTTGGGCTTCTTCCTGACGGCTGCCGAACGTGCCGCTCACTTGAATCAGCACGTTGGCGTCCGGCAGGTCGATGGCAAAGTTGCCGACCTTCGACAGCACCAAGTGCCGTACTTCGCCGCGACGGAACTTGCCGTACAGTTCTTCCAGCTCCTTGTTGCCCGTCGCGCCCGTAATCAGCGGGATGTCGAACCGGGCGGCGATGGTCCGGAGTTGCGTCAGGTACTGGCCGATGATGATGACGCGCTGGTCCTGGTACTGGTCCAGCAGTTCGGCGATCACTTCGTCCTTCGCCGGGTTTTCGCTGGCGATGCGGAACTTGTGGCGGTGGTCGGCCACGGCGTACTCCATCCGCATCTTGTCGTCCGGCAAGCTCACGCGAATCTCGGCACACGCGGCGGTGGCAATCCAGCCTTTGCCTTCGAGTTCCCGCCACGGCACGTCGTACTTCTTCGGCCCGATCAGGCTGAACACGTCCCCTTCCCGGCCATCTTCCCGAATCAGCGTGGCGGTCAACCCGAGCCGACGGCGGGCTTGAATCTGGGCGGTCACGCGGAACACCGGGGCGGGCAGCAAGTGGACTTCGTCATAAATGATGAGGCCCCAATCGCGTTGCTCGAAGATACCGAAGTGCGGGAAGTCCTCGGTCCGGTCCGGGCGGTACGTGATGATCTGGTACGTCGCCACCGTGACCGGGCCAATCTCCTTGGAATCGCCGGTGTACTCTTTCACGTCGTCGTCCGTCAGCGTGGTCTTGTCCACGATTTCGCGGTGCCACTGTTTAACGGCGGTGATGCTGGTAGTCAGCACCAGAGTCGTTTTTTGGAGAAGGCACATGGCCGCAATCCCAACGACCGTCTTCCCCGCACCGCACGGCAACACGATGACGCCCGAGCCACCGCGCACATCCCCGCCGGCATAGAACACGTCGGCGGCTTCGCGCTGATAGTCCCGCACCACGAACGGCAGGCCGCTCGTCATGGTCGCCCGCAACGTCATCGGCAACGCGGCACCTTCGGTGTACCCGGCGATGTCCTCGGCGGGGTAGCCGATCGTAATCAGCACCTGCTTCAGCACCCCCCGGAACGCCGGGTCGATGGCGAAGCTCATCTCGTCCACTTTCTCGCCGAGGTACTCCTTCAACTTCTTCTGGCGGGAGATTTCTTCGAGCAGCGGTTTGTCCGCACACACCAACCGCATGGCACCGTCGTCGGTCCGGATCAGCTTGATCCGACCATACCGGCTGACGGTCTCGGCAATGTCCGCCGGGAGGTTGTTGGGGATCGGGAACTTGGTGTACTTCGTCAGAACTTCAACCATCTCGGTGGCGGTGAAGCCTGCCGCAGCAGCGTTCCACAACGACAAGTTGCTGATGCGGTAGGTGTGAATGTGTTCCGGGCTTTTCTCCAGCTCCGCAAACGGCGCAATCGCGTCGCGGGCTTCGGCGTACTTGGGGTTGTCCACCTCGACCAAAACGGAGCGGTCGGATTGGACGATGAACGGGTTCGACGGGTCAAAGTTCATGCTAGGGGCTGGCATCGGGGTGGTCGCAGCCACGGTCTTCGTCTTCGGCGGCATGCTCACCGTTCACAGTTCAAGGCACGGTCGGTCGAAATCAACTCTCTATGCTAGCTGAGATTGGTAGGAAGCATCAAGGTGAAGTGTGGTGTTTCGACTGTGCGGGTTGGCGTTATTTGAAGTGACAGGCGAAAAAAACCCCGACCTGCTAACGGCCTCTCCCTCCGTTAGCAAGCCGGTTTAGCTCTCGCCGAACTAGTTATTACACATGGCGTGCCAAAGTGATTGAGAAAACTCTATAAAGTTGCAAAGCGTTGGCAATAAACAGTTTGTAGCAACGGAACGAGTTGCGGCCACACTGATATAACCCGAAACATGTCTTCTTATGCCTATAAATTGCGCAACGTGTGCTGAAGATACTAGCATCCAGTTGCCGCCTAACGGCCAAGTTCAGAAGTAGGAGCTGGCTTTGTGGTTCCCGTTTGCTTTGGCGGCTGATGAGGCGTGACGTCAGCCGACGTTCTAACGGCCAGGAACCGTCGCAGGGACTCGGCCACCTCGCCCTTGCCGGTAGGCCCAGCTCCGAGAGCTGCCTCCAGTTCCGTCCGCACCTGTTCCAGAGTCTTGACACCCGTCATAGTAGTCCTCCGAGTACATCCCATAGGTTTTCGATCAACCGCACCGCGTCGTCCGGCGACCCGCCCCCGGCCAACACTTCAGCCGTCGCCTTGGCCAGCAGCATGTCCCGGTCAGGTCCTGGGCCAAGTACAAGTGCCCCCACCACGGACGCCATCACCTCTTCTGCAGTTACCGAAACACCCACCGCTTGGACCGATAGCCGCGAGTGTCGTGCCAAGAGTTGGTGCCCTCTCTCGTGGGCAATCATTGCTAGCAGGGAAAAGTCGTCGGGATCGGCGTCCCGCTCGAACCCTTCAGCGAACACGGTCAGTAGATCCCCGGCCTCGCCTACCCCGCGACCGTACTGCGCCCCTCCTGTCTGACTGTACACGTGCCGGTACTCGACTCGACCGACGAACCCGATCGACCGGGCCAGTCGGAGGACGCGGCCTCGACGGCGCCGCAAATCGGCGTGCATGAGTGGGTCAGGCGAATGGGAGGCCATCGCGTCATTCTATACGGACGCCGGTTAATAGCCGAGCGATAGAGCTAGGCAAAGCGGTCATCGGAAAGTTTGCAGTTACAGAAACGAATCACGCCAAGTCGTCAGCAGTAGATCAATCTGCAGTAGCGCATGGGGCGGCGTTCGATCTAATCATGTGGCCGAGTGGCGATGATGGCCTGCAATCTGGAGAAGGTGTTATCGATCACGCCGCGTCTCTGAGTCACGAATTCGGCGTCGGCGTCAGGTCCGCCCGTTTCTCGATCAAACAGGGCGAGATAGTCGGATCGCCAGCGCTCAACCTTCTCGGAACTCGGCAAGTAGTCCGGGTCCAGCCGCTCCGCCACTACGATTATGATCTCAACTAGCGGCATCGCGCACGCTTCGGCGGCTTCGATGCCGGCCTCGAACTCGAACGCTGCGACCACTCGCGGGAGCTTTCCGTCAATGATCCTGGTAATCAGCTTTTCCCAGCGACCCACCTGATCGACTAGGAATTCGCGCGGATCATCAGCTTCAAAATTGCCTGTGCCCCACGTTCCCATCGGTGTGCCCTCCCACCCTGACATGTAATAAGATTGCGATCGCGCGATCTTTCAACGTTGCATTCCTCGAATTATACTCGATGCTCGAATGGGTTTAGCTGTGCATCTGGTACATCTCACAGAACTCGATCGCTGAAATCGCAAACGGTCAACTGCAGATGGCCCGCAACCGCCCAGTGAACCACGGCGTGAAAGTGCCGTCACTGAGTCGTCGGGCCGCTTTGCCCAGCAGAACCGCGATGTGTCGTGGTAGTAACTTCACCCGGTCCGGACCCCGCACGTTACGCCAGAACACGCGTTCCTCGTTGCACGATTGCAGTTCCAGCACGCGGCGGGATGGTCGTTTGCCGTAGGACGCCGAGACGCGGTGCCATACCACGGATGCCGGGTCGTGCCAAATCTCATGACCCTGTTTTCGCAACCGGAACGATAGGTCCACGTCCTCAAAATACGCCCCGAAGTCATGCGGAAAGCACCCCGCGTTCACCAACGCACACCGCCGATAGAATCCTGCCGACGCCGAGACACCCCACACTGGACCGGGCACTTGGCAGGTATGAACCGAACCATGATCCCGTTTACGAGCAAAGCCACCCCGGTCGTATTCATCACCCGCACTGTCGATGAGCGGTGGAAGCCCGAGGCTGTGTCGAACCGGGTCGTTCTGCAACACCAACGGGGCCACGGCAGCAATCTTCGGGTCATCGAACCACCGCAACGCCGCATCCGCCCAACCGGCTGTCACTTCGGTATCGTCGTTGAGTAGTTCGACCACCTCGCTAGTCGTCGCGGCAATCCCCGCATTCGCCGCGATGCAAAAGCCGGAGCGTTTCGGCATTCGCAGGACACACACGTCGTCAAAACGCTCGGCGGTCCGGGAAATGATCGCATCTTGTGAACAGTCATCCACGACCAGGATTTCCGTTCCAAGTGGTGCGAATGTGGTCACGGATTGCAGGCAAAGGTGCAACAAATCGGCCCGAGCATACGACGGGATCACAATCGAAAGCGTCACGCGGTGGTCCTGACCCAGATAAATCCTATCACCACGAATCAGACGAATCAGACGAATGAAATCTTCTTCAAGAACCGTGAATACGCTGGCGACTTACTTCGTTTTGCCATCTTGGGCGGCAGCGATGGGGTCGAGGAAGCTGGCGGCGTAGCGGATGCGTTGCTCGATGGCATCGGCGCGACCGTGGCGGACGTCGCCGATCAGTTGTCGCAGTTCGCCGTAGCAAATCGCTTCGACACTATTGCCACGACGCTTGGCCAGCTGCTCACAAGCAACTGCTTCGAGCCACACGAGACTGGACAGCACTTTCGCTTGCCACTTCGGCCAATGTTTACGGGAGTACGTTAGCAGGGCGTGTCGGGTGACCAGTCGGAGCGGTGGCGGCACTTTGCGGGCGTGCAACGGCCAATGGTGGGTGACTTGCAGGTTCGGTTCGTACCAGATCGTCCACCCGGCGTCGCGGGCACGGCGGCACAAATCCACGTCTTCATAGTACAGGAAGAAGTTTTCATCCATACCGTGCAACCGTTCAAAACAATCACGGCGGACCAGCAAACAACCACCTGTCACCCATGACACGGACTTGCGTTCGCTGAGCGGTTGATGCTGACACTTCCGGCGACTCCGTGGCACGAGCAGTCCGCCCACGGTCCGCATCAGCGTCGGGAATTGCCCCGAGGAAGCCTGTTTGGTGCCGTCTCGATTGCGAAGTTGAAACCCAATCACCCCGACACGCGGGTCGAGCGCGGGCCACCGTTGGGCGGCATCCAGCACTTCATCCAGAAAGCCGTCCGGCACGGTCACGTCGGGGTTCAATAACAAAACCCACTCGCCGCGACTGACGTTACTGCCCCGGTTGACCGCCTTCGCAAACCCCTGGTTCTCCGCGTTCAAAAACACCGAGACGCCCGAAAGCCGTCCCAATTTCCGCGACGATTTGTCCGCAGGCGAATGGTTGTCCACGATCACAATCTCAGCCGCACCCCGCCGCACCGCTTCGCTGTGACGCAGTTGCTTGGTGAGGCGGGCGGTGTTCTTCCACTGGCAAAAGTTGACGATGACCACCGAGAGCTGTGGCGTCTCGATCGCCGCGCCAAACCGTGGTGGTCGGGTCCGCAAACGCGGTGCGAGTGCGACCCGGACCGCAGTTGCGGGCTGGTCCAGTTCAGAATCCGTTGATGCAAAAGCCACGGCCATTGGGTTCCTTCCCGTCGGCACGGCACGGTCGTCCGTAAAGCGTCGGACTATAGGCAGAGGTGCAAAAGGTACGCAACCTCAACTGGAAATCGAAGTGGAAGTGGAAATTCCGTGGCGACAATCAACTGTGACGATCAGTACCAATTCTGCAAATCGTGCCGGTTCACCCGAAAATTCAGTTTCAATTTCGTGCCTTGACACCTATTCTGCTAT
>JAYSXU010000118.1:0-5867 GCA_043716965.1 Fimbriiglobus sp. | reverse complement strand
TTCCTGGTGGCGTTGCAGACGGCCGCTACGGGGTTCGGCTAAATCGTGGGGCGCGTGGCGGGCTTCGGCCTGTTGCTGCTCGTCGTAAACGATGGTATCGAACCGTTCGGCCAGTTCGCGGGCCGATTGCGGGCGGTCGTCGGGGTCTTTGGCGAGGATGTCGAAGATCAGATCTTCAACCGCCTGCGACACCCAACCGGCTAAGCCGATCTCCGCAAATGTCGGTGGTGTTTCGGTGGCATGGGCCAGTAGCACATCCATACTCGTGGTGCCGATAAACGGCAAACGACCGCTCAATAATTCGTACATCATCACGCCGACGGAGTACAAATCCCCGCGATGGTCCATACTTTCGCCACGAACTTGCTCCGGGGCAATGTACCCCGGCGTGCCGACGGCGAAATCCACGTTCGTGTCCGTGACCTTGCGAATCGGTCCGTCGTCGATGAGCTTCGCTAACCCGAAGTCCATCACTTTGATGCGTTCTTTCGGCGAGTCCGGGTCGAGAATCATCAGGTTCGCGGGCTTCAAATCCCGGTGCATGATGCCTTCATCGTGCGCGGATTGCAGCACTTCGCAAAGCTGCCGCACGATGCGGGCCACGCGCGGCGCGGTCATCCGGCCGCTTTTGGCGTGCAACGTTTCGAGGTTGATTCCTTTCACGAACTCCATCACGATGCACGGCCCGGCGGGGTCGTTCAACGAGGCGTCGTAAAGGGTGACCGCGTTGGCGTGTTGGAACCGCGCCATCAACAGCGTTTCGCGCTGAAAGCGGTCGCGGAATTTGGCGTCGGTCGCTATGTGGTCGTGCATGACTTTCACGACGACTTGCCGGCCCAGATCGGTCTGGCGTGCGAGATAAACGCGCCCCATTCCGCCTTCGCCGAGCAGCCGTTGGACTTCATACCGACCCAGAAATACCCGTCCAATCATGGTGACGGTCCGCTCCATGAAACAGCCCCCAGGAAGGCGGCTGTTCAACAAGCTTAGTGCGGGTTTTGAGGAAGTGCCAATTTCGTTGCGCGAACGCAGCACGGTTGGCTGCAAGTGAAAAATTGCGACAACTGGCGAAGCAGTGGACCTGCGCGCCGGAAAGTGCCCCCGGTCTCATCCGTGCCCGCCACGCATAAGCCGCACGCCGACCTCGTCATTGCCGTGACTCGGCTTCGGCAAAAAGTCCTCCGCCCCACCAACGCCCCACTACAGGGCGATGAACTCTAGCGAACCGGCCACGCATAAACCGTTCGCAGTCTTGGTGCGGTTGCCTATACTGCTTTTTACCACGCGGGTGGCCACGGACGGGCTGTGGCGCTCGTTCACTTTGGGAGTGTTGACCATGACTTGGCGTACCCGCCTTGTGGCGGTGGGGGCCGCGTTGCTCCTCATCATGACTACCGATTCACCGACCTACGGCGACGAGGGCATGTGGCTCTTCAACGCCCCGCCGCTTAAGCAGCTCAAAGAGCGGTACAACTTTGAACCCACGCCGCAGTGGCTGGAACACATTCAGAAGTCGTCGGTGCGGTTCAACAGCGGCGGGTCAGGCAGCTTTGTGTCCGCCAACGGGCTGGTGATGACCAACCACCACGTCGGGGCGGACGACCTGCAAAAGCTCTCGACGCAAGAGAAAAACTACCTCCGTGACGGCTTCCATGCGAAGACCGCTGCTGAAGAGATCAAGTGCAAGGCGCTCGAACTCAACGTGCTTCAAAACATAAAGATCGTGACCGATGACGTGAACAGCGCCACGACGCCCGAGATGGCACCGGCGGAGGCGTTCAAAGCGCGACAAGCCAAGATCGGCGAGATCGAGAAGGCCAACGCCGACCCCGCCAAGAACATCCGGGCGGATGTCGTCACGCTGTTCGCGGGCGGTCAATATCACCTATATCTCTTCAAGAAGTACACCGACATTCGCCTCGTGTTCGCGCCGGAAAAGGCGATCGCGTTCTTCGGCGGCGACCCGGACAATTTCGAGTACCCCCGGTACGACCTCGACATTTGCTTCTTCCGCGTTTACGAAAACGACAAAGCGGTCCAACCCGAACACTACCTGAAGTGGTCCGAAGCGGGCACCAAGACGGACGAACTCATCTTCGTCTCCGGGCACCCCGGCCGCACCACCCGCCAAAACACGATGGCCGAACTCGAGTACCAACGCGACACCGGCTACCCCTATTTGCTGCAACGATTGAACCGGCTCGAAGTCCTCATCGGTTCGTGGGTCGAACGGAGCGAAGCGAATCGTCAGAAGGGTGAAGAGGAACTGTTCGGCATTCAAAACAGCCGCAAGGCCCGCATCGGTGGGCTGCAAGGGCTGCTCGACCCGAAGTTAATGGACCGAAAAATCGCGGACGAAGTGCGGCTCAAGAAGTTCATTAGTGCGAGTGAAAACTCGGACGTGAAGAACGCGGGGAAGGCGTTCGACACCATCGCCGCCGCCGAGAAGATTCGCGCGACGTTGGTGAAGGATGCGGGGTTGCTGGCCAACGGGTCGGCGTTCAACACCAGTTTCTTCGGCATCGCCCGCACGTTGCTCCGCGCCGCGGACGAGAAGCCGAAGGCGGCGAAAGATCGGCTCCCCGAGTTCGGCGATGCGAAGTTACCGTCGCTGGAATTCGCCCTGTTCAGCGAAGAACCGCACTACGACGACTTCGAGATTTTGAAGCTCGCCGACAGCCTGACGATGCTCGCCAATCACTACGGCGCCAACGACGACATGGTGAAGAAAATCCTTGCGGGGAAGTCGCCCCGTGAACGCGCGTTCGAGTTGGTCAGCGGTACGAAGGTCAAAGACGTGGGCTTCCGCAAGAAGTTGTACGAAGGCGGCAAAACCGCCGTGGACGCGGCCAATGACCCGATGATCGACCTCGCCAAGCTCGTCGATCCAAAAGCCCGCGAACTCCGCAAAGAGTTTGAAACGAAGATCGACGAACCGAAGCGTCAGTCCTACAGCGCCCTGGCCAAAGCCCGCTACGCGATGGACGGCACGAACACTTACCCGGACGCCACGTTCACGTTGCGGCTGTCGTATGGCACCGTGAAAGGCTTCAAGGAAGACGGCAAGGACGTGCCGCCGTACACGACCATCGAAGGGGCGTATACCCGCAGCAAGGAACAGGGCAACCGCTACCCGTTCGAGTTGCCGCAACGCTGGATCGACAAGAAGGCGAAGCTCGATCTTTCGACGCCGTTCAACTTCGTCAGCACCGCCGACATCATCGGCGGCAACAGCGGTAGCCCGGTGGTGAACGCAAAGGGTGAAGTCGTCGGCATCATTTTCGACGGCAACATCCAATCGCTGGTGCTGGACTTTATCTTCGACCAAGAACAAGCCCGCGCCGTCAGCGTGGATAGCCGCGCGATCATCGAAAGCCTGCGAAAGGTGTACGAGGTCAACGGCCTCGCCGACGAGTTGCAAGGCAAGAAGTAAAGTAGCATTTTGTGCCATTTCCTGAGCGGGGGACGTGAGTCCTCCGAGCGTTTGCAACCTCCGTGTGAACGCAACCTCGGAGGGCTCACGTCCCCCGCTCAGGAATGCGATGTTCAATAGCTTCACGCACTCGGAATTTACCCATGACCCCACGCATTCGGCTTGCTTTGGTAGCACACGATCACGTGAAGGCGGAGCTTTTGGCGTGGGTGATCGAACACCGGGCGGCGTTGGCCGCGTGCGACCTTTTTGGCACTGGCACGACGGGGAAACTGATCGAAGAGAAAACCGGGTTGACGGTGTCGCAGTTTTTGTCGGGGCCGCTGGGTGGGGACTTGCAGATCGGTGCCGCGATTGCCGAGGGCAAGCTAGATGTCTTGATCTTCTTCTGGGATCCGCTGAACGCCCAACCGCACGAACCCGATGTCCGGGCGTTGTTGCGGATTGCCGTCGTGTGGAACATCCCGGTGGCTTCAAACCGGGCGTCCGCCGACATGCTTATCACGTCGCCGTTGTTGCTGCAAGTGCGCACACTTCGGGAACCTCGTCATTTCGGCTGAAGCGGGATCACCGCTCCGGTGCCGTCGGCGGTGATGGTGATTGCCTCCGTAGCATTCACGGAAATCGCGGGGCTGATCGCAATGCTCTGGCCGGGTGGAGTAACGCGATTCATCAAAAGCTTGCCACTAGCCGCATCGAAAATCAACACGCGCCCGGTCGGATCCGTCACCACGACTTGCGAACCGGCTACGGTCCAGCCGGTCAATTCCCCGACGTCTTTGTTCGCCAAATCCGCTTTCACCCACGCCGGCTCCGCTTGGGTGGGGTCGAGTGCAACCATGTGCAGGTTGGCGACGGTGTAGACGATCCGGGCTTGCCCTTCTGTTGTCACCACGGCCAATTGGTTCGTCGGCTTCCCAACGGGGATCGGGCCTTTTTCACTGCCACACCAACGGCGCACCGGGTCGGCGGGTCGGTCCGCGTTGTACAGGAAAATTGTCCCGGTCACGTCGGCGATAGCAAATTGCAAGTTCCCGTCAGCACCCAACACGGCGGCGGGCATGGCGATCTTGTTCACCAGTTCCCACGGCCCGGCGACTTTGGCGGGCTTCGCGTCGGCCTCGGTTGGCCACTTCCAGCGTAGGAACTTTCGGCTGCCGTCGGTGGCAAGAAACTCATCGCCGTTGATCGCGGTTAACAGACAGAAGAGTTCCCCTGCCGCACCGTCGCCGCGCCAGAGCGGGCCGACTGACAACTGACTGTCACCACTGCTAAACCGATACAGATAACCGTTCACCAGTGGAATCAATACGGACGACCCGACCACGATCGGCATCCCTGCGAGTTGGTCCGGCATTGGCACGACGACATCGGTTTTGAGTACACCCTCTGCTACGAACCGAAGCCGGATACGCCGCCCCGCTTTGTCGAGTTCGGGTGTCAAACTCCAAACGGCTTTTCCATCCGCTGAAGCCGCAATCATCGCCTTGCCGGACGATTCCGCGTAAGGGGCGGCAACCACTTTTGCGACGATTGATGGGGCCACGGTCCGCTTGGGGTCGAGGGTCACGGAGTACACGCCGCCGTCTTCGTCGCCGACAATGGCCGTGTTGTTGCCGACCGCGACCGCAGGCCCTGCCGGGCTGACACCGAGGCGCCGTTGCCAGCGAATTTGCCCCGATTGCAAGTCGAATCCCACCGCTTGCCCGTTCGGCGAACCGCCACTGCGCACGACCACAACGCCAAGGTTCAAATTGGGTCGAAGCTGTGCCCGATGGATCGGCTCGCCAATGGGCCGACCGGCACCTTGCGAAATGATGCGTAGCCCGTTAGCCGGATCCACCGCCGTGCGAAGCCGCAACAGTTGACCGCTCAAGATCACCCAATATGCGTCCTCTTCCGCCGAGACGACTTGGGACCGGGCGACGCCGTCTTGCTCCGTGATAGGCTTCGGGCCGGGGAGCGTGAACAGCGGTTGATCGGCGTTGCCGATTTGATTCACGCCGAGGGCCAGAAACGCCCCCGCATCCGTGGCCAGAACGAACCGTTCCCCATCGGATACGCCGGGGAACCAAGACCAACCGGGCACAGGGACTTCGGCAGCGCGCTCCGAACTTTCTGTCGCAACACCGACACCGGCGGCGATGATCTCCTCCGGCTTCGGCAACGCAAACGCCCGTAACTTCATCGACGTGGGGCCGTCGGTTTGCGTCAGGATCACGTAGCGCGGGCCGTTCTCGTCAACGGGCGAAATCAGCACCGGCTCGCCACGCAACGAATCGCGGGGGTGGTCCGTAATCAGCACCCGCACGCAACGCGGCTGAATCCGTTTGCCGTCGTCGTTTTCACGACCCAACTCGAAGAGAAACACCCGCTTCGTATCACCGGCAACCACCAACAGGTTCGACCCCGGCTTGTTGGTCGGCATCATCGC